>NZ_CAADGZ010000096.1:0-13522 GCF_900696675.1 uncultured Candidatus Kuenenia sp.
TAAGGCGAAACTGACTATGAGAAAGGCTTATGGTTATAAATCTCTGGAATGCCTGCAAACAGCCTTGTATCATACTCTTGGTAATTTGCCGGAACCAATACTTACCCACAGATTCTGCGGATGAGGCAAATATAATAGCGCAGAAAGAGTTACACCATGCCGCCCTCAGAAATATCATAAACCCATGAGAGGTCTATTGGTTGATAATCAACGATCTCTTCTTTTGTAAAAAAAGCAGCTATTTCTTTTTCTGCGGAAGAAGGAGAATCCGAACCATGTATTAAATTAAAGCGGTTGCTTACCGCATAATCGCCCCGAATAGTTCCGGGTTCTGCCTTTGACCCGAAAGTGACGCCCATCATTTTACGCGCTATTTCTATGGCATTTTTACCCTTTACCACGATGACAACTACGGGAGAAGAAGTGGTATAGCTCACTAGAGGCTCGAAAAAATCCTTCCCCTTATGGGAAACATAATGCGCTCGTGCCAAAGAGTCAGGGATCATCATCATCTTCATGCCGGTTATCTGCAATCCTTTTTCTTCAAACCGGGAAATGATCTTGCCAAGCAGGCGGCGCTGAATGGCATCCGGTTTCAATATAATTAACGTTTTTTCCATGTACAGCTATCCTTTCATTCCCTTAAGTTTCTTAACATAATGCCCCCTGACCAAAAGAAAAAATTCCTGATATTCAGACGATTTATAATCGGGGAACGTCCACGGGAAGGATTCATATTTACCTTGGCGATAATCCAATGTAACTTCAGCATATATGCCATCCCGTAAATAAATACGATGAGAAAAATCTTTGGTGGAAGCTAAAATAAGCCTGCTTTCATTGATATATCCCGGATCTATATTCACCGGACGAGCTACAACATACTTTTCCTCTGAGGCGATTGCCTCCTCCAATGCGTTTGTTTTTATTTTTATGGCTGCGATTTCATCCGGCATGATAAGCCTTTCAAAACTAAAAAACTGTCTCAAAATGCCTTCGCCCATCTCATCATTATAATATCTGGTATAGTGAAAAGGTTGTATATTGCTGCGAAGGTCAATTTCCCCAAAATATCCTTCGAGTGTTTCGCCTATTTGTGCAAAAAGTACTTGTACACCTGACAATACCCCTATAATTAAATTTGCCGGTTTTGGCCTTCCTATCTCACCCACATTATGTTAATTCGCACTCCTCTCTGTCTTTATCAGATGCTGCAGTATACGTTCAAGCTCTTGTTTGGTATTTTCGATGTGTGTTAAAAAAACTTCACCACTTTTTCTTAATTTTATCTCAAGTTCTTTTGTTTCGGTATATTTTTTCCCAATAATTATCTTTACGGGAATGCCTATTAAATCGGCATCCTTGAATTTTACCCCTGGCCGCAAATCTCTGTCATCGAGTAATACATCGATTCCTTTCATGTTCGTCATATCGTCATAAATACTTCTTGCCGCGTCCATACATATTGTATCTTTGACGTTTACGGGAATAATGATAACATGGTACGGAGCAAGTGACATAGGCCATATAATCCCGTTTTCATCGTGTGATATTTCTATAATCGCCGCAATAATCCTATTCACTCCGATACCATAGCATCCCATAACTTTTGGCTTTTCTTTTCCATCCGCATCAAGGTAATGCGCTTTTAAAGCGCTCGTATATTTTGTTCCCAATTTAAAAACATGGCCTATTTCAATTCCCTGCGAGATTTCAAGAACATGATTACAATGCGGGCAATTATCACCCTGGGTTACATAACGAATATTTGCAATCTGATCAATTTTGAAATCCCTTTCGGAGTTAACGTTCAATAAATGATAATCTGTTTTATTCGCCCCCGTAACGAAATTAGAGAGCGTTGTAACCGCCTGATCGGCAATTATTTTAATTTTTAGACCTACAGGACCTGTAAAACCAACGTTTGCGCCGGTAGCGCACTCAATAGTCTCACGGCTTGCTAATTCAAAAGATTTCAAACCAAGAACACCTGACAATCTTGCTTCGTTCACTTCATGATCGCCTCGTAGGAGAACGGCAAACAGTTGTTCTTGTGAAGTATAGATTAGGGTCTTTACCATGTGATGTTGTGAGATATTCAAAAAATCACTGATTTCCCGGATAGTACGTTTGTCCGGCGTGTATATTTCCTCAAGCTTTCGCAGGGAATAATTCTCTTGTTGTGGTAAGGGGGCGGCTTCAGCCCTTTCACGATTTGCACTATAACCACAGTTCCGGCACAAAATCAATATGTCTTCTCCCACAGGACTTGGGACCATAAACTCATGGGAAGCATCCCCTCCCATTGCCCCGGAATCTGCTTCTGCAATAATATAATCAAGTCTGCACCGGTCGAAAATACGGCAATACGCATCATACATTAACTGATAACTGTTGTTTAAGCCCTTCTCGTCGAGATCAAAGCTATACGCATCCTTCATAATGAACTCCTTGCTCCTCAAAACACCAAAACGGGGCCTCATCTCATCTCTGAATTTCGTTTGAATTTGATACAACGTAATAGGAAGTTGCTTATAAGAATTGATTTCATTTTTAACTATATACGTAATAACTTCTTCGTGGGTAGGACTTAACACGGTTTCTTTGCCATGCCGGTCCTGAAAAGTTATCAGGTCTGCGCCGAAAACATCTAATCGGCCACTTTCTTTTAACAGGTCTAAGTGTTGTAGTGCGGGAAGAAATACCTCTATCGCTCCAGAACGATTCATTTCTTCTCTCACAATGGCAATAACCTTGTTGAGAACCAACGTTCCTAATGGTAGGTATGCATACGCTCCGGAAGTTATTCGCCTGATAAGACCGGCGCGAATCATAAGCTTGTGGCTGTCTATTTCTGCTTCTGACGGACTTTCTTTTAATGTAGGAATTAATGTTTGAGACCATTTCATTTTCTTGTTATTCCTTGATAAATTTTTAGTTTAGTATATGGTTTTAACAGCAAACTGCCATGAGAAAACATTATAATTCCTTATTCTTTGCGTTCAAGAGATAAAAATATACTATGTCTCTATTATAAAAAGCGAGTTACACTTTTATAACTAACCGTTAGGCTATGATGAAAATATTTGACATACTACATTTTCGAATTATAATGTGATTTTTATTTTTAAACCTTATGTTTGCATGAATAACCCTGTTAATTGTGCCCAAAAAACACTCATCTTTGAAGAATATTGGTTCTTTAGCCAGTTGATAAAGCGCCACTAAGTTTTTGATGTTTTTAAAAAGCCTTACGTAATTAACAGCTGCATTGATTCAAGAATTAGTAGCAAATATTATTTGTTATGTAGGTTAGTGAATTATAGGTTGTGGTATTATTTTTGACTAGGTGCTTATAATTGGTAATTTTTATAGTACGTCTGGACTTTTTGTAATGGAAGGGGAAAAAGCGTTGCGAAGTAAAATTCTGTTGATGTGCATATTCTCGATTGCTATCTTCAGTTTATCGGAAGACCGTTTTTGCTTGTGTGCTGAAGAAAATACTCAGGTTGAGGGTGAAAAAGAAGAGAAGAGCGAATTGGCCAAACTTATGAAAGAAATAGATAAGAACTATAAGGCAACAGAAGAAATCTCTGGTTATTATAACTATAAAGAGAAAGAATGGAAAATTATAGGAGATGCGAGTGTTAACCTCATAAATCTCTGCAAAATTGCTTTAAAAAAATTCGCGCGTCCAGATGATGAAAAATATCAGAAACTTAATAGAATGATGCTGGAAGAATCTGAGAAAATGCATGAAGTATACGAACGCAGAGAGCAGGTTGGCGCATTAGAAGATGCCCAATGGCAGGTGCGCCGTTTGAGGCAAACATGCGCGTTATGCCACAAACATTTAGGTATTCATCTCTACCCCAATTTATATCCTGGGCATAAAGATTGGGGAGTAAAATGAGGCGTAAAACATTTGTTCTGCTGTTTTGCCAAACCTCAGGCCGGTGAAAAACACGATATGCACATGTGATTTATTATAGGGCTATATCACGCATCGAAAAAGTGGTTCATTTCTTAAAATGAAGTACATAACTGTAATCAAATTAAACTTCCTCAATGCAAAAAATTTGATCAAAACCTTTAGTATTGCAACTTACAGTTATAAACCGCACACTGGTATAAATTAAACATTTTAGGTTTGTTGTGCTTAAAAATGTATAAAAGGCTAAAGCCATAATTGCGAATTACTTATAAATTTGTTTGTTGTTATTGGAATTGATGCTTTAGTATTTTATAAAAGTTTATTTATGTCCGTCTGCAGTATATTTCTTAAAATTATAAGGACAAGGTTTTTCCTCGAGTTCCAGACTGTTTTGGTATTCAAATTTTTGCTTGACTCACTTTCTTTTCAATGATATATTGACAAGCCCTGAAGAAGCCGTACTATTTCTGAAATTAAATGGGTTTGGAGTGTCATTCAAAGAATTTATGAGGGGAAAAGCATCGCTTACCCAATAGATAGTACTAATTTGCTTGGTAATTACAGTAACCATGCAAATCTGGCGGTGTTTTTCATCATTTTATCGGAACGGTAGAATCTTGTGGATGGTGGTTGTAAATGTATAATGCAGTTAATTAGAAAAAAACTTTATCTAAGGAATAGTAGTTTTTATTCTGTGTATTTCTGAGTGAGAAAACATTGATGGGTTTTGTAAACACATGCTGCTTCAAATATTTTTGCGCGAAGGGGGGGGGGTGAAGAAGTATCTAAATTAACAGTAAATTTTTCTATTTCAGAGATTTCTGGAATGTAAGCGCTAAGTAGGTAAACTTTTGATTAATATAATATAAATAAGTGAGGAGGGAAAAGAAAGATGAAGCTAAAAAAAGGCATTTTAGCTGGGATTTGTGCGATGGTTATTTCTGGGATGGCATCGATTGGATATGGCGCAACACAACAAGAGATATGTAAGAATATGTGGGATCCTTTTCAATCAATGAGGGCTGTGACTGGATTAATGGAACTTACATCGGGTCAGTGTACACAATTATCAAAGGATGCGGCGGCTATTTTGGCAGGTGTAAAAGAATCACATGACAGTATTTCAGTAGATAAAAATTATAAGGTTTTGAATGATGAGGTTGCTTATCATGCTGCGAACATTGATGCTGCGGCAAAAGCGAATGATTTAGAGGAAGTTCAGGTGCAATTCAGGAGAATGACCATTGCATGCAGGAATTGTCATAAGATTTACAAGACAGAGCAAAGACTCGTTCCGTAATATAAAATGCCTACGTTAATTTCCAAATAGTGAGGAGGGATTATTATGAAGTTGTTTCGTTTAAAATATGTATTACCACTTATTGCAGGGTTGGGTTTGTCTTTGACAAGCACAGCTTGGGCTTTGAATGAACACACCGCAGGTGATACAACAAAGAGTCCATATACTATATATGCGGGTCTTGGTTTTGCTGTACAAGAAAGTTGTTATTATTGCCATGGAAATGGCGGGAAAGGAACTACCGAAGGGCTTATTTTTGGAGTTCCTGATTTCACTAGCACAGAATTTCAATCATCAATGACAGATAAACAGATCATAGATCATATTAATAAGGGAAAGGGTAAGTGTCCTTCTTACCAAGGAAAGATGTCTCCTGAAATGATTGAGAAAATGGCTGGTGTTGTGAGAAATTTTGCTGTAAAGTAAATTCTCGCTATCGGGTTAATAGTAAACAAACCTTAGAGATGCAAAAATCAAAGGGTATATGAACAGCACAGTACGTTCATATGCCCTTTTTATTTCAAATATGGTAATGTACCTTTTTTAATAGCCGGTGTTTTGATTATATTAATCGATGTCTCATCGCGACAATAAACATTGTGCCATTCCAAGTTTTAAAACTTCTTTCTAAAGATTTATCAAACTTCTTCCCATGGAAACAAACTTAATTACTACTGAAAATTATTTTTACACCTTATTAAAAAAAAATTATCATACTTCGGAAAAAATACGTGCGCAAATTAGAGAAACGAAGGAAAAAGTTAGAAATATTGTACAAAGAGAGCCGTTAAAAGGGTTTACTATTAACTTTCAAGGAGAAGTCATTGGATGTTCTTTTGAAAAAACACTGAAAATAATTGCCAAACGCTTATTTAGCAAAGGAGTCGTTAATCATATTTTAACATTAAGGGATAAAAATTCGGTAGAAGTAGATGCTACAGCAACACAAACTGAAGTGGAAGAACTCATTCGCTTTCTCATGAAACGTCATGTTGTCTTGCATTATAAGAAAAAAACGTCAAAAGATATCAGTAATATGTTGATAATCGATGAGAATGAACAAAATCAATTAGGAAGTTTTATTCCTGATTCACTTTGCTGTAATTATGCATCTTTTGTTGAATCTACTGAAAAATACACCGGAAGGCTGAATAGTTATCTTATTCTTAATAGTTTGCCATTAACAACAGAAAAACTCGGTCGGGAGCTTCGTTTTAACAAAATTGAAACAAAAAATAAAGTTTTCACGGGTACCGGTTTAAAAGAAATTTACTTAAATTTAAATTTTTTAAACCTTATCCTCATGTTGGATTTAGAAGAACACTATTTGAAACTTAGAATTTTTAGCGCACAGGAAGAATACCTGAAATCTGTCGAGGAAAAAATTGACAGTCTTGGTTTTTTTGCAGATATTTTTCAATATATTGCAAGTGAAGATAATCCATTATTGTTCAACAAAAATTTGTTCATCGATTTAATGAGGATTGAACATATTATTGAAAAAGAAGATTGGAAATCACTCCCTGCATATGGAGGTTATATTTACTCAGCATTAAATAAACTTAACGAACATTTCAAAATCATGGAGGAATATAATCTTTTTTTAACTTACGCCAACTGTATTGAGAAATTTTTGGCAAAATTAGACAAGAAGCTTTTCAAACAGAAATCAGACTTTAAAAATGAAAAAAATGATTTAAATGCAAACTACAATGAATTAAAAAAGCTACATATTTTATCCCGGCACCCCTCAATAAAGCATACCTATCTGGAGCTATTGAATTCTTTTAGTAAATTATTGACATACATTGATTTTATGTCCATGCAAAACAAATATTATGGCAAAGAAAATACGAGGCAAAAAGCGCTTTCCCTAAAAAGACAGGGAAATAGATTTATTTCAGGCATAAAAAAGTTTGTAACATCTGTTCTTGATCATTCGACCACTAATTCTATAAATTCCTTGCTTTCTAAAAAGGAAGTTTTTGTGAATGAACAAGAGGTAGATGTCCATAAGCTCATAGAAAAACTGAAAAAAAAGCTGAAAGAAATATCCCAATTAAAAACTGCTTCTGGAAGGGATGCTTATATGGAAGCCAGGACATGCATACCATTGCTCACCTATTTGTCTGATATTTTAGATCAACTAAATGAGATAGTTAAAAAAGATGAATTGGGCAAGAATACTCAGGATTTATATAAAAATGTTTTTCTTAAATCGAAATTGAATAAGTTCACTACGCTATTTAATGAATTGGACCGCTTAGTTACATTTGACGATGAAGATGAAAAGGAATTTGTCCGTAAAATATCGGCCGATTTACAAAAATTCCTTTATAGTAAACCTTTAAAAGAAGACAATTATACAAAAATTATAGATAAAATTAGCGCTTTGGAGGATTTTGTAATAAATAAAAACAAACCACATCTCGAAAGTGTTGATAAAATACATACCTTCACTCAAAAATTTAATCAGAATAACGTTTTTAAAAATATAATTGATATAAAAACGGAAATTGAAAAGATGCTTGAGCTAGAGAGGAAGTTCTTGCAAATTGAAACCTTTAAAAAGGAGGGTGATTTTTTTTCTTATAGCAGCAAAGAACTTGACTGTTTTCTTGAAGAAATAATAATATTTAATAAAAAATTGAAAGCAAACGGCTATTGGAACAACAAATCAAATTTTGAAGAAATCGAAAAAAAATTTGATCAATTGATTGCAGAGGTAAATGATATTGAAAACCGCATTGTTTCAAGCGCAAGGAATGAAAACAATAAAATATCTAAAGAAACCATAAAATACGTTGATTATTTAAAAAATTCCATAGTGACAAGGAAGGGTTTGGAAGGTGCAGTTATTCTTATACAAAACCAAATTAGTCAAATAGCAGGATTTATTCATGCAATTAAAGCTTCTCTCTGCCAACAATCATTTGTCCACTCCGGAGTCTCAACCAGCGTGCTTTTTGATCAAATAACCTTTTTACTTAGTAGTATTGATGTAAAATTGCTGGATATGGACAAATTAACGGAAGACATGTTCATTGACTGTATTAGTACGATATCTCACTATCAAGTAGGAGAAACGTTTCAAGAGCCGCAAAATGACGATATTAATCGCTTAATGCTGGAAATTAGAAAAAGGGAAATAATCAAAACATATAAAAATTAGCGTAAACTGGTACAAATTTTACTTCCATTAATCCCGCACTATAGTGTGAGTGATATCAGTTATAAAATACATTTGTTTTCGCCCTGACTTTCAATATACGATGAAACACAAATGAATGGATTTTCTAAAAAACTAAAGTGTTACAAAATCTGCATATTTTTAGCCGGACAATAACAATTAATCATGACAACCATTTCTCATAAAAAGGACAAAAATTGGGACTAATCTGCAAAGTCATATACCGCTATCGTCAACTCTGTAAAAAATATTATTTTTGTATGGTCTCTTCGTGCCCTTTGAGATATTTTAAAAATATCCTATGAATTTAAGTTACAAAGAACTTCCATTAATAGATTTATTTGCTCAAAAGGTTGCAAGCACTCGAGAGAGAAAAAATACCGATAAAACACCCCATGATTATGCACTGGACAAGGTAGATGCAATGTCGGTTCTACATTGTGCAAATTTGCTCAATGACCAATACCTGAAAAATGCAATTCAAGCTTCAGAAAAGCATATGATCAAAACTCAGCCTCAACACAATAATATTCCGCAAAATACAATATCCATTAACACAAATAATAATCGACCAACCAGCAGAAAAATACCACACTATACCCATCTTATTGAATTGAATGGCCATTTGATTTTTCAAGCAGCATGTTGCCTTCCGTTAAAAATATTTGCGGCAAGTCTTGACGGTAAAACCGTCTCTGGCAAGACCTTGTTTAATAGTCACTCAGATTCTGGCGGAGGAAAGTTGGTATATGAATTTTTGGGAACAGGAAAAGAATTAATAGTTGATTTAAAACGCAGGGAAAGCACCAACGTACAACGTCTGATTTTTCAAATATAAAGAAAAAAATCCCTGAGTAATTCAACTCAGGGATTTTTTTCTTTAGTAAAAATAGGGATTTTTGAAATATTAAATCCATTCCTCGGATAAAACGCCACCTTCAATACCTACGACAACCTGCTTAACCGGTATTTTACGAGTTGCCCTTTCTGCACCCTCTTTTGCTACCTGAACTAACCCAAAACAACACGGTACCTGCATGATCATTACAGTCAAAGTATTAATCTTTGCGTTATCAATTAAAGACTTTACTTTTTCTATATAGACCTCTTGATCCGAATCCAGTTTAGGGCAAGCAATAGCAATGCTTTTGCCTTTCAGATAATCCTTATGAAAATCAGCTAATGCAAAAGGAACACAGTCAGCGACCAACAAAATATCTTTTTCCTGAAAATAAGGCGCTTGTGGCGAAACTAGGTGCAACTGTATCGGCCACTGCCTTAACTGAGACTGGCGCTTGCCTGATTCACCCTCGCTCTGTTCTTCCTTTTCACTAAAATCTATCGTTTTTGATCCTGGACAACCACTCATTTTACAACCTCCCTTAAAAATTTCTCTTCCAATTCAATAATAAAATTCTCGTACTTTCTTGGCAATTCATCCCCAACAGAAGCATCCGCATCATTACACCTTTGAAACATTTCACCTACCTGTGCGTCAGATAATTGACGATCAATCCAAGGATAAAGGATTTCATCTTCTTTTTTGATATGTTGTGTAAGCAAATCCATGTATCCAAAAAGGTGTTCTTTTATCGCAGCTTTGTCACCACTTTTCACCCCCTCTACTACTTGCCGGATATGGTTTCTTCCTGTATCGTGATCTTTATACATAATTTGTATAACTTCAGCATTTTCATCAACGTATTTAAATAAAATATCCTCTTCCTTCATATGATGATATTTGTCTGCATAATTACGTATAAAATCAACGCAACTTAACACAAGGTCTTTATCAAGTTCCATGCTGCTTTCAATATATTCAACAATGGAAGGTATGAGAGCCAAAAGTCGTTTAATAAGAACATGTTCATCCACAAGTTTTTTCACCGAAGGAGAATAGGTAATTTTCCTAGGAGCAGCCATCTTTGTCAAATCCACCTTTGGCTCAGGTACCTCCCTGTCCGGATAAATAGCCTTTTCTATCCTATACATCAACGTCGCTTCTTGCAGAGGATCAAGATTGTGAATTCCAACTATATCCTTCATTAAGCAGCTTCCAACAGAACATGGTGCACACCCTATGCCATATTCCTCAAGAATTTTGCCTACTTCCGGATAAGTATCAATAATCCCCTTTATCTCTTTATTTAAGATATTTTCCAAAAACACCTCCTTAATTCAATACTATTATAGTGCCGTCAATCTCAATATTTAAGAAACCATTATAGCCAACGATTATATAACATGTCAAGCAAAGAAATAGGTGAAAATTTACCAGGGAATGCTGATATCAAGCTTTTTTGCCGCTTGCAATTATTGTTTGTTTTTATTATATTCTAAAAAGTCGACTAGTCGAATTTAATCCGCTCTTAAATAATACATTTTCACACGTTAGCCATGGCTTTAGGCTATTCTATAAATGCGGTGAGGTTTAACGCATGGACGGATTTTTGAAAAACTAAAATATTACCGTAATTTTTTTAAAAAGGGCTGTTATCTCCCAGACTTTTTTAAACCTTTATATTTTTCAGAAAAAAATAATCAAGTGAATATTGTTACTTATCCAGCCCCTGTATTGCGCCAAAAGGCAAAACCTCTGACAGAAATCAATGCAGATGTGTATAAAAAGGCAGAAAAAATGGTTGAATTGATGCGTCGTGTGCATGGTATTGGATTGGCGGCGCCACAGGTAGGCTGGTCTGTGCGCTTGTTCGTTATTGATGTTGTTGGAAATAATGTAGACGATAATGTGTTTATCAACCCATCAATTATGGAAGAAGCTGGTGAAACAAGTAATGAAGAAGGATGTTTAAGTTTTCCAGGCATTATGGGAAAGGTTATAAGAACCCACAAAATTAAGGTATGCGCGTATAATCTTAATGGACAGAAAATTGAGGTTGTTCTGGAAGATTTACTTGCCCGTGCATGGCAACACGAGCTTGACCATCTGAATGGATGTCTTTTCATAGACAGAATGAGCCCTGCCAGCAGACTTGCTGCATCTCAACAATTAAAAGAATTAGAGCAGTCATATAAAAAAGACCGGGTTCCGGTTTAATACACTCTTTTGCAAAATCTGAAAAAGGGAGAAAAGGAACAGTTGGTTAAATTATGAACGTTATTTTTATGGGAACTCCGGAATTTGCAGTTCCCAGCCTGAGTTTTTTGGCAAAATCAAGGTATAATGTTGTTGCCGTGGTAACACAACCAGACCGGCCAAAAGGAAGAAGCAAAAAACTTTGCCCTTCGCCGGTAAAAATCAAAGCTATGGAATTGGGATGGGAAATATTACAACCAGCCAATGTAAATGACGAACCTGTAATAAAACAATTGAAAAGATATGCCCCTGACTTTATCGTTGTTGTAGCATTCGGGCAACTTTTATCCAGCCGAATAATCGATATTCCACGATTCAAATGTATAAATATACACTCATCTTTGTTGCCAAAATACCGTGGAGCCGCCCCTATAAACTGGGCTATTATAAAAGGTGAAACTATGAGTGGCGTAACCTCTATGGTGATGACCATTAAAATGGATGCAGGTGATATTATTGCGCAAAAAAGCGCTTCAATATCCTCGGATGAAAACGCAGGGGAACTTGAAAAAAGATTATCATTTATGGGTGCTGAGTTGTTATTGGAAACATTGGATAGTATTGCAACAGAAACGGCGCGTTATAAGAAACAAGATGAAGAAAAGGTGACTTTTGCCCCAAAACTGAAAAAAGAAGACGGATTGATCTCCTGGGTAGAAAAAACACAGGAAATTCATAATCGAATACGCGGCGTTACACCTCTTCCTGGGGCATATGCGTTTTACAATAAGAACAACCTGCCAGAAACGAGAAAGAGGATTATTCTCTTAAAGACACGTATTCATGAGGGATGTAGCACGCAGGAATCTATTATACCGGGAACAGTTGTCGAAACGGCAACCTGTGGAATTCACGTTGCAACATTGGATGGCTCTATTTGTATTACGCAGTTGCAACCTGAAGGGAAACGCGCAATGGATGCGCAGGATTTTATTCGTGGTTACAAAGTTGCATCTCAGGACATGTTTACTGCATAAACACTAACATTTTTATAAGAGGCCGATAATTATGGAATTTATTGATAAGAAGTTTGTTTCTATCAATAATCTTATGGTAAAACTCAGGAAGAAAAAATGCTCTTCAAAAAACTTACTTATTCTCTTCCCGCATTGTATTCAACACTCGGCGTGTAAACAAAATGTAAAGAACGATTTGAACGAATGTAAACGCTGCGGAAAGTGCAAGATAAAAGATCTGATAGAATTTTCTGAAGAATATGGCGTTCACATATCTCTTGCCACCGGAGGACGTATTGCCCTTCAAAAAGTAAAATCAGCAGAGATACACGGAGTTGTTGCTATTGCCTGCGAAAAAGAATTAAGAACCGGTTTGATGGCCGCTGCCCCAAAAACCATTTTTGCAGTGCCGAATCTCAGACCACATGGATATTGCAAAGATACGGACGTATATATGGATGAAGTAAAAGAAGCAATTGAAAAATTCCTCAAATAAGATTGATGTACGCCTTGAAAGTATTCGCATTCTGCGGAAGGTTGATGAAAAAGATGTTTTAGCACAGGAACTTGTTGAGGAGCGATGCCAACAAACGAATGTATCAAGGCGAGACAAACACCTTCTCCTTGAACTGGTAAACGGCATTACCCGCCATCGATTATCCCTTGATACCATACTTTCTTTCTTTTCTAAGATTCCGCCCCAAAAAATAGAACCCTGGTTGCTATATGCATTGCGTCTGGGAATCTATCAAATGATTTTTTTAGATAAAATACCTCATTCAGCCGCGGTAAATATAGTAAAAAGCATTTATTTTTATAAAAATCTGTTTTTTTCTTGCATTTGAATTGTTTCTAGAGTATTAAATTCTGCATGAATCCATTTCTCAGTGAAAAAACCCGAATAGAATTTAAAAAAGCACATAAGAAAGAGCCTCATAGACGTCATGCCGACCGAATCAAAGCTATACTTCTTCTTGATTCAGGATGGAGTTATGAAGAAGTAGCAGAGGCGCTCTTGTTAGACGATCAAACAATCAGGAATTAC
>NZ_CAADGZ010000097.1:0-13375 GCF_900696675.1 uncultured Candidatus Kuenenia sp.
TGGGGAAATATTTTCATCTGTGAGAATCCTTATTTCACAGAATTTCATTGGTTAGTTTCCAACTCCAGGTAAATTTCATTTTTACAAGACCGGGCTGCATAGCATAAGCAGGCGTGAATATCCTCAACGGTTAAATGGGGATAATCCTTCAATATTTCTTCTTCGGACACATCGGATGCTAATATATAACTGCGCATAATTAAACAGACATCATTTCTTCGTAAGCCATATTTCACGGTGCTTGCATGGAAATGAATATTGACAACGAAATAAAAAAGGGTTACATTATGGCCTCTTGTGCGTATAAATAATAATACATTACAAAACGGAGGCCTTATGCAAGCCTTGAAAGCAAAGGGGAATCGGCAAACGATTAAGAAGTTAGTCGCGTTGAAAAAATCAGCTCAGGAAGATTCTGCGTATCGAATGGCAACGCGATTGCATGCGGTTATTCTTAACCTGGAAGGCCGCCCACCCGGAGACGTTGCGGAGATTTTAAAAGTAAACCGCACCAATGTTCCAGCATGGATTCGCGCGTGGAATCAATACGGAATTGACGGCTTATTACAGGGACACCGCTGCGGGCGACCAGCCGGACTAAGTCTGGATGAAAAAGAAAGACTCCTTGATATTATTGAGAGCGGCCCCATCGCTTATGGCTATGATACTGGGGTGTGGACATCCGTAATCATTGCAAAGACAATCGAAAATGAGTTTGGCCTCGAATATCATCCGGGACATGTGCGGAAGCTCTTGAAGCAGATTGGAATTTCTTTCCAGCGCCCAACCTATCGATTAGTAAAGGCCGATCCTGTCGCTCGTAACAAGTGGACCCGGTACACTTACCCCACATTAAAAAAAAGCCGCTGAAGAAAAAGCGCTGATTGTTTTTGAAGACGAAGCGTCGTTCCGCCAAAGTCCCACACTCCATGCCACGTGGGCGCCACGACATGTTCAGCCAGAAGTTTTGTCCGGTGGGCAACGCAATACCCAGAAAATATTCGGGGCGGTTGCTGTGCTTACCGGACAATCTTTATTCCGCCGCAGGGAAGCCCAATTCAATCATGAAACCTACGTTGAGTTCCTGGAGGATATGACAAAGTTTTTTTTCAGGCGAGGCCACCGCATTTACTTTATCCAGGATAATGCGTCATACCACAAGCATCCCACCACGTACGAATGGTTCTCTAAAAACCGGAAATACACGGAAGTGTTTAATTTGCCACCTTATTCGCCAGACTTTAACGCGCAGGAAAAGCTCTGGAAATATACACGCAAACAAGCAACTCATAATCGGTATCATGAAACAGAAACCGACCTCTGCGCCGCACTAACTCACACTTTCGATACCATGCAAAATAATCCAGAGTTGATCATCCCTTTAGTGGCGCAGTTCTGCAGTCCATAATGTCTGTTTAATATTGCGCAGTTATATAGATCAAGGATAAACTCTACCGTAATCCTTGTTCCTTTAATGATTGGCTTTCCACCAAGTATCTTTGGATTTACTGTGATTCTTCCATAGTTTCTCTTCTGACTACTTAAACAAGCGTTTTACCTATAAAAACCAGAACAAACAAGGCAACTGTCTCAATGACCCCGAGGGCCATAAGATAGTTACCGAATCCCTGCCCTGTCTCCGCCAGTGCGTCGGATGCCCCTGCACCTGCACGCCCCTGCATCCATGCAGAAAGCCCCATTGCAAAACCTCCCAGAAACCCAGCCCCCAGCAAGACTGGAAATGCCGCACCTGTGACAGCGGCCTTCATTATATTTCCCATCAAAATCATGCCGTAAATAGTCTGGGATAATGGCGCCCCCACAAATGCAACCAGCATAAACGGAGCAGACTTATTCTGGGCATAGCACTTTTTCCATCCACCGATAGCTGCTGCCCCTGCCGCTCCCGTCCCAAGGCATGACCCTATCGCCGCCATAACAAGCGCCACCATCGCACCCAATCTACCAATAGAAATAACTGTATTCGAATCCATTGCCATAAGCACTCCTTTCTTGTCTGTTTATAAAAGCTCCATGATTTTATCTTCTTTGTTTTCTTGAAAACGGGGTATAGGGAATACCTTTCCATTGCACTCCCACATGGCCGGAAAATTCTAACGTATTCAACCGCACGCCATGCACCAGGATGCCCAGCGCCATAAGTGCAACATTAAGCCCGTGTCCCAGGAAAAGAATCAATGCCGCGATGAATCCTGCAAAAACGCTGCTGATTCCCTTTCCCAATGCCATTTCGTTAAAACTCATTGCTACGGCGAGCGAAGCGCTGCCAACGGCAAAAAGACGGATGTAAGAGATAACATCAACGAAGTTACTGATTACATTAAGAGGAAACATCATAAGGTCAGGCCAGTCTTTTTTTATTTTTTTTGGAGAAGTGGTAAAGAGAACCACGCAACCTAATGAGGCAAACAGCAAATAGTAACCCCACGCGGGAAACGCTGTATCAAGGATCATTGTGCGTGCAGTGATATACATCAACCATGTCATACCTATCCATCCAATCTGTGCAATAGCCCTCGGACTATTCATTATTCTCATTGCATTCCATGCATGCGCAACTGTCAGGTGGATAGCTCCAATCATAAAACAGAGGTGCATTATATTCTTTTCATTATTAAGCCACTCTATATGCAACATTTTTAATGAGGCGGGAATATTGCTTGCGCCAAAATAATTTCCCGTCAGAATCCCCCATACTATCGTGCATACGCTGAGAATACCCAACAGGAAAAACGGGGCAGGCGGCGCTTTAGAAAAAATCCTTCTTGCTACAATGGTTATAACCAGAAAAAGGGCGCCGTATCCGGCGTCGCCTATCAATAGCGCGGAAAATACACTGATAAAGATCAGAAAGACGCCGCTTATATCCTTTTCCCTATAACCTGGCAGTATATTAATCATGTCGAATATTGTCCTGACAGGCTCCACCCACTTTGGATTCCGTATAAGGGTAGGCACGTCATCCTCCGCTGACGGATCGGCAATAACGGAACCACAGCCTTGCAGCGCAGGAGCTTTCAGGATTTCCGCCACCTTGTCTGCGGGACAAAACCCCTGAAGATAGACAATATCTTCCGCGCTTCCCATGCCTGCCTTTACTTCCAAAAGGTGTATCTTTTCTTTCGTCATCAGAAGAGCTTCGTTCATTACATGCCATTCGCCTCCCAATCGCTCAAATTCCCTGGTAATTGATTTCAACTCTTCTTCGGCGTTAATAAGAGCCGCCTCTACTTCTGCCAGAGATTTCCCGGTGACATGAAATTCTTCATAATCGCACCGGAAATCACCATCTCCGGCAATTACAAAATAAACAAAATTCTTATCTTTATTAACAATGAATAAGAATGTATCCTCTGGCGCTATAACAGGCTGGTGAGAGGGGGAACGAAAAAGACGAATGTTTATTCCCTCTTTTGTCAGTGAAGCAACAAGCGCAGGGTCAAAATTCCCATAGGGCTGCACCCGTTGTTTTTCGTAGTTCAATTTTTCACATACCTCTTCCTGTTCTTTACGGCGTTGAACAAGTTTCTCAACTTTTTCAAGCGTACTTTGTGCCGCATCGCCGGACGGTCTATCCTCTGTATTCAAAGGTATCATGCCGATCGCCCTCTGCAGCCTCCCGTAATATTCCTTTTCCTTTTTCAGTTCACGACAAACAGGCTGTTTCATATGAGTGACGTGCAATACACCCAATTCATATAATGCATTCAGCACCATTTCCTGGTCATCCTTCAGGCATAAGAGTGTAATCTTCTTCATTGGTGTTATCATGCACCCGTCCTTACATTCTGAAATTTGCGTTTCGCCATTTTTGCCCTAACCACGGCCGCTGTTTGTTCGTCCGCAAGATAAATTCTGATTTTTCTTATATTTTCTATACATTCAGGGATTTTCACCTTTTCAAACAGATTCACACGCTGCGAGGTCACGCGAAGCTCATCCGACAGTAGTTCCTTTTGCCGTTCATAAATATTCATCTCTATACGAAGTTTTATCAAACGCTCCAGCACATCAATCCCATCGTCAACCCATGGGGGAGTGGCATAAAAATCTACAGGGTTGCGCTCGTATTCCACTTTGTCAAATACCGGAATACTAACCCCGGCAATATTGCCAATGCTGCATTTCACTTCCTTAACTCTGATATAAAAGCCGATATCAATATCTTCTGCAAACAAACATATCCATGCGTCAAGGTCATCATCCCATATACGTTTCTCCTCTTTTTTCTGTTCCGCTATAAGATGATCTATCTTCCTGACTTCAATCTGAAGCTGCATTTTCTTCAGCTCCAGTGTAGGGAGATAACGTTTATAACGACGTAAGGCGTCACGCTGGGCTTTGAGTTCATTTTTTGTAAATTTAACCTTCGACATAATTATTTATTGTTAGTCTGTAACAATTTGTATTAGTTTGGCTTTTCAAAAAGATATTCACGTGTACCTTGTTATATAACAGGAATAAAACATTTGTCCTCAGTACTCAGTACTCAATAGGAAAGGGAGCATTCCTGATTTTTTGTAACAGTTTAGATTTTTGAAAAACAAAAATGCTCGTTCCCAAGCTCCGGCTTGGGAACGTAATTGCGTTGGAAGCTCTAGCTTCCATTTAGCCGGCAAGCGAAGCTTCGTGTATTATTCGATTCAAAAGAGGTTTCCAAATATCTTGGATAACATACTGAAAAGCCTCCAAACTAACATCATGGGTTCATTCCCTTTTCCATTCGAAGCTGGAGCTTCTCAAACAAACCCGTTCCCAAGCCGGAGCTTGGGAACGAGCGGTTTTTTTCATAGGACTAAAGTATTACAATTCTTTGTAAAAAAACAAAATGTGTGAAGATATACAAAAAATCGAGAATGCACCCGTCCTCAATCAACAATCTGTAATTTTGCCTATTGCCGGCTGTACAGTATCCCACATAATATAAGGGGTAAAGGGGTTGTTAATCTCAGTTTATTGAGAAGTTACGATAATATTATGAAGCACCAATGCGTGCGGCAGCCGGCCAGAATTTTTCAATCAACCTTGTTGTAATACCCGTTTCAGCAGGCTGAAAGCAATCTGCAAGTATTTGCCACCCAAGGTTAAGGGCTTGTTCCAAAGGGATATTGACATTCAAATCCATCATTTCGCGTTCAAAACGTTCGCCATATTTCAACAACTTGTTGTCCCATGCGCTCATCCGGAATCCCATGGACTGTTTTTCGATACTTTCTTTATACCTGGCATATATCTGTATCATGGAGTCCATAATGGCGCGATGGTCTTCGCGTGTTTTGTTATTAACATGTTGTTTGAGGCGGCTCAGCGAACCAAAAGGCTCTATCCTTCCGTTCTTCAGATAAAACTGCCCTTCGGTAATGTAGCCGGTATTGTCCGGTATCGGATGCGTAACATCGTCGCCCGGCATTGTCGTCACGGCAAGGATGGTGATAGACCCTGCGCCCTCGAAATTGACCGCCTTCTCGTATCGCGATGCAAGCTGACTGTACAGGTCGCCTGGGTAGCCCCGGTTTGAAGGTATCTGTTCCATCGTATTTGCGATTTCTTTAATAGAATCGGCAAAATTTGTCATGTCAGTCAGTAAGACCAGCACCCGTTTCCCCTGCAAGGCAAACTGTTCTGCAACCGCAAGGCACAAATCCGGCACAAGAATACACTCAACCGTGGGATCAGCCGCCGTGTGAATAAAAAGTATCGACCTTGTTATAGCGCCGCTTTTCTCCAGAATATCTCTGAAAAAAAGATAATCATCATATTTAAGCCCCATTCCGCCAAGTATGATGATATCCACTTTTGCCTGCAGCGCAATCCTCGCCAGCAGGGGATTGTATGGTTCTCCGGCAATGGAAAATATCGGGAGTTTTTGTGATTCCACAATGGTATTAAATACGTCAATCATTGGGATTCCTGTTTGTATCATATTTTCAGGAATTATACGTTTAACAGGGTTTACCGAAGGCCCGCCGATATCAATCAGATTTTCAGTAATTGCCGGTCCCTTATCGAGCGGTTCTCCACTTCCGGTAAAGATACGTCCGAGCAGGAATTTAGAAAACGGCGTTTTCATCGAATGTCCCAGAAAATTAATCTCGGCGTTTGTGGACATTCCCCTAGTTCCCGCAAGGACTTGCAGTGACACCCTGTCACCTTCAAGCCTGATAACCTGGGCAATGGAACTACCTTCCGCTGTTGTTATTTTTGCCAGTTCTCCATAGGAAACGTCTTCGGCAATAACAGTGATAACGTTCCCGACAATTTGTTCAATTTTATTGTATATCCTGCGCACTTTCCCCCCCGAGCATTTTGTCCAATTCCGTTTCGATCGCCTGAAATTCATCAGACTCCATGGCGGTATAATTCCAATCTCTTGTTTTTTGTGTCAGCGTATGGAAAAAAGCCCTCGCTGCATCTTTGCCGGCAAACGACATTTTCGCGCCAAGTATTTTTACCATCTTGCCAAATGTATATTTTTGCCTTTCGCCCGAAGATGCCACGTCCACGACATGAAACGCATTTTGCTGCATGTAGGCAGCGTCAAGGTACTCGCTTTTCAGGTAAGTGATAAAGTCATCAATAGACGTGCCTTCTTCGCCCACCACCTTCATCATCTGTGCAATATCATTGCCGTCTCTGAGGATTTTTAGCGCCAACAGCAGGTATTCCGCCTGAACAATACCATTGTACTTGCTCCAGCTTTCAAGGGGATGAATGGAGGGGTATCTTCTCGCATCTGAACGTTCTTTTGACAACCCATGAAATGCACCGACTACTTTGAGAGTTGCCTGCGTAACCGGCTCGTCAAAATTTCCGCCGGCGGGGCTGACAGTGCCGCCTATGGTAACAGACCCCACAGATCCGTCATGCAGTCTCACTATCGCCGCGCGTTCATAAAATGCGGCAATAACAGACTCAAGATAGGCGGGGTATGCTTCATCGCCCGGTATTTCTTCCATACGCCCCGATACTTCCCGAAGCGCCTGCGCCCACCGTGATGTGGAATCCGCCAGCAGCAATACGTGCAATCCCATCTGCCGGTAATATTCCGCCAGCGTCACCCCAGTATATACAGAAGCCTCGCGGGCTGCCACAGGCATTGAACTGGTGTTGCAAATAATCACCGTTCGTTCCATAAGACTTTTTCCTGTTCGTGGGTCGGTAATCCGCGGAAATTCACGAAGCGTTTCCACCACTTCCCCAGCCCTTTCTCCGCATGCGGCGACAACAACAATATCAGCATCCGCATTTCTGCTTATAAGCTGCTGCAACACCGTCTTGCCCGCGCCAAAAGGACCTGGAACACAAAACGTCCCCCCCTTTGCCGCCGGAAAAAACGTGTCAAGAATTCTGATCTTTGTCATAAGGGTTTCCGTAGGCATCAGCCGTTCACTGTAACATTTCAGGGGTACTTTAACCGGCCACTTCTGAACCATAGTCACCTTTACGAGCGCTCCTTTACTATCCTTTAGCTCCGCTATTGTCTCATCCACCCGGTATGAGCCATGCCCCGCGACCCATTCAACGCAATATCTGCCGCGGAGCGAAAAAGGCACCATGATGCGGTGAGAAAAAATCCCTTCAGGCACAGTGCCAATGGAGTCGCCGGCTCTTAGCACATCTCCTTTTTTTACGACAGGTGTAAATTTCCATTCCTTATCCCTCGGAATGGCGTCCATGTATACCCCACGTTTTAAAAAGAAACCGCACTCTCTTGCAAGTTCAGGAAGAGGATTTTGAAGACCGTCAAAAATTTGTGTAAGCAAACCGGGTCCCAGCTCTGCCGCCAGTAGTTCTCCTGAAAAATCAACATGCCCCCCTACTTTCAACCATCTCGGATCTTCCAGTATCTGCACGTCGGCATAACGGCCCCTTATCCGTATAACCTCCGCCTTCAGACGTACATCTTCCAGCATAATGTAAGCCAGTTCATTCTGCCTTAACATTCCATAAAATTCTACGGTTATCATATTGCCGTTTATGCCTACAATTCTTCCGCAGTGGCAATTTGCACTTTCAATGCTTCCGCATTTACATCCCATAGCATATTTCCCCGGAATTAGTCACAATGAGTTTTTCCAACACTTCACGCCCCTTTTCATCATTCAATGATTTCCACCTCATTATCAATTTCAGCTTAATCACATAAGAAAAAATGGATGACATGCCGAAAAAATCAGCCCTTGCCATATCATCAAGGAGTTTCCATCGATATTTGTCCAAAGCACGTTCTTTATCGAGGGGATTGTGTTTGCTGAGCGCCTCTGCAACAATCTTCGCAGCATTTATGTCAATCTTCTTATCTCCCCGCAGGAACTGATGTGAATCGATATTTAATCTTGCAGATCTAGCCGCAGCAAGGGCATTTTTCAACTGATTTTCAGCGGAAAGCCATTTCCTGACAAATGCATGCCGTGCGGATTCTGGCCGCCCGTCTATAACGTATTCGAGATCCTTCCTGTCCTGAGAAGCAAGCATATTTTTGCATGACTCAAAGAATTCCCTGGGGGTGAATGAAACATCACCCTCTAAAGTAAGCGGAATAAGGCTTGCGACCAGATAATAATAGGCCATTCAATCCTCCTTCGCAATGTCATTTGCAACGCGGTGAATAATCCCGGCAAGGTGTGGTTTTAGAAAATAACAAATAGCATCAGCAATCGCTTCCTGTGTAAAATCGTGAAATACGGCGTCAGATTTCATCGACACTTTAAATCCTTTGATTATTTTATCATCAACATGTATTTCTATTCCTTCCCGAAACTGTTCCCGGTATTTTTCCATAAACAATTTTACCACCGTTTTTTGATCTTCCGGACTAAGCAGCATATTGATCCTGCCTTCCGCAAACCCCTTTTCTGCATATGCAGACGCCAGCTTTATCATCATCTGAATAAGAGTATCAGGTGAAAGCGCCTCGCCTACAGAATGAAAGGCTATTTCTCTAAACAGGGTATCAATGCCTTTGCCTACGGTTATTAGAACATCTCTTCCCGCATGTGCTATAGTTTTGGCGCCATGCTCGGCAAACAACCTGGCGTCAAGCTCCGCCTTTTCAAGCATTTCTTTTGCCTTCATTTCCGCTTCTTTTACTATCCCGGCAGCTTTTTCTCTGGCGTCTGAGATGATCCTCATTGCCTCTTTATCCGCTTTATCAATACCTTCTTTTTGTATTCGGTTCAGCAGGTTCTGTAAATTTTGTTCCATACGATAGATTCCTTAATGATGGAGAATACTATTTCTTTAAAGGTGTGTGTTATAACTTTTTTTCCTCCGTCGAAACAGTCACGGCTCTTGTAACAATTTATGCTTTGACAAAGCAGGGACGAAGGATGTGGATCCTTGGGCAGTATTTGACTATTTCAAATGCTTCACCCCTTACAGTGTCACATACATCGTTCTTGCCGGAATTTTCAAAAACAAACTTGTAGTCAAATTTTTATGTGGAGCATTATTATTAAAGCGTTTTGTGCAAGGTTAATCCACAAAAATATTCCCGTTGCTTCACATGATTTTCCGACAAAGGATTCTTATTACAATTACATTTTTTGCAACAGTTTAGTATTCTGAAAATGGCAACTGTTTCACCTTTCAAAATATCAGAAGGTATATAAATTACACAAAGAAAAAAACGGAGTTGCCATGGGTGCATTCCCGATTTTTTGTATATCTTCACACATTTTGTTTTTTTACAAAGAATTGTAATACTTTAGTCCTATGAAAAAAACCGCCCGTTCCCAAGCTCCGGCTTGAGAACGGGATTGTTTGAGAAGCTCCCGCTTCGAATGGAAAAGGGAATGAACCCATAATGTCAGCTTGGAGGCTTTTCAGTATGTTACCCAAGATATTTGGAAACCTCTTTTGAATCGAATAATACACGAAGCTTCGCTTGCCGGCTAAATGGAAGCTAGAGCTTCCAACGCAATTACGTTCCCAAGCCGGACAGACTGGGTCAAATGAACTTTATTGTCTCAAAAGTGGGGACAACTCTTCGCATTATGCCTGTTTTCGACCCTATTTAGTGCTGTTTTCCCATTAAAGTGGAGAATGCCTGTCGTAAAATAGGATAAAATTGCCCATTTGACCCAGTCTGCGGAGCTTGGGAACGAGCATTTTTATTTTTCAAAAATCTAAACTGTTACAAAAAATCAGGAATGCTCCCAGTTGCCATTCTGTGCACATGAAACGAAATTTAGGAGCCGGTCAATTTATGCTTCATTACAGGAAAGGGGCGCGTGGGGTTATAAGGAAGCAAACCTTTTGTCACGCACACTACACTATATAACTGCGCATAATTAAATATACATCATTTCTTCGTAAGCCATATTTCACGGTGCTTGTATGGAAATGAATATTGACAACGAAATAAAAAAGGTTACATTATGGCCTCTTGTGCGTATAAATAATAATACATTACAAAACGGAGGCCTTATGCAAGCCTTGAAAGCAAAGGGGAATCGGCAAACGATTAAGAAGTTAGTCGCGTTGAAAAAATCAGCTCAGGAAGATTCTGCGTATCGAATGGCAACGCGATTGCATGCGGTTATTCTTAACCTGGAAGGCCGCCCACCCGGAGACGTTGCGGAGATTTTAAAAGTAAACCGCACCAATGTTCCAGCATGGATTCGCACGTGGAATCAATACGGAATTGACGGCTTATTAGAGGGACACCGCTGCGGGCGACCAGCCGGACTAAGTCTGGATGAAAAAGAAAGGCTCCTTGATATTGTTGAGAGCGGCCCCATTGCTTATGGCTATGATACTGGGGTATGGACATCCGTAATCATTGCAAAGACAATCGAAAATGAGTTTGGCCTCGAATATCATCCGGGGCATGTGCGGAAGCTCTTGAAGCAGATTGGAATTTCTTTCCAGCGCCCAACCTATCGATTAGTAAAGGCCGATCCTGTAGCTCGTAACAAGTGGACCCGGTACACTTACCCCACATTAAAAAAAAGCCGTTGAAGAAAAAGCGCTGATTGTTTTTGAAGACGAAGCGTCGTTCCGCCAAAGTCCGACACTGCACGCCACGTGGGCGCCACGATATGTTTAGCCAGAAGTTCTGTCCGGTGCTGTCCAGTTTTTGGGGTACATTATATACACCCAAAATAGGGTATTGGCAGAGGCTTGTTTTTAATATACAGTGCAAAATATTTCTTTTTTAAGAAAGGTATTCCTGTTTCTTTTCCAAAATACATTTCAGGTTGTTATTCCCCTCCACGCTATTGATTATTTATTCATTTTTTTGCCATACAAGACATGGATGTTTTATTTATAAGGAGAGTTGAATGAATCGAAAGAAGAAAAGAAGTATTTTTAAAAGCTGTCTTAGATTTTTGCCTTTAATCCCTTTACTGTGCATTACTTTGTGCCAGGTATCTTTATTTGGGGCAGTTGTGCCGGGTGTTTACAAAGTAACCATTAAGGCGGACAAGATTAAAATAGCAGAGGATACATGGACGCTTTCGAGTAACAGAGAATTTAAAGGTGAAACCTTGGGTATTAAGAGTGAGTGGGAAGACACGGGAAATAATACTTTCAAAATCAAAACAGACAAGCAGGAAGTTATAGATGGGATTATGAAAAATTTTTATTTAATAGGCCTAAACGACTCTGATTTCTCGATAAGCATCAAAAAAATGACAATCACAGGGACTTCTAACGGAAATACTATAAAAGGAGATATTAAAACAAATTTCCGCATAAAGATTAAAGACCCGGTAAAAACAACCCTCAACACAAATGGCAGCGTAAGCTTTAAAGGTGAGCAGTAGTAAATATAAAAAGTAAATTCTGTGCTTGTCTGTCACGCAGTAATAGTCAACAGCAAGCATTTGACGCTGGTTACGTTATTCCTGAACCAGACAACACGGCTCTGTCGTGTTTTGCAGGATTTATGTAATGTTTTTTCAATAAAAACGTAATGAAAGATGCACGCTGATTTAATAAAAAGGAGGCTGTAATAATGAGGGAAAACAAACGGCTTATCGGAATACCCATGTTAGTTCTTTTGGTGATAGTATTTTTATCTGGTAGTTTTTTCTACGGGCATGAGACGTCAGGCAAATATGTATCGGCTGCTATCCCTGACGGCCTTTCTGAAAATCACAGTGAATATAACCGCAATCAGGAGGAGCCGCCGGCCATGGTGGAATTGTTTCATCAATTGATGGAGAAAAGAAGAGGGGATCACACCGCATTGAAAGCAGCTTCGCAACACCCTGTGTTGGAGAGGAATGGCATAAAAGGCAAAGGGAAAAGACCGGCAAACTACCGGCGCGGTAGAGGAATAACCCCTTATGGAAAAAGCAACACGTCTGAGGCTGATTCCATAACCGCAAAGACAAAAACCAATGAGTTACTATCCAGTAACGGCGGAGGGGATATGGAATACCAGTTTCTGTTTAAATTCGGCTTCCTTAGCCTTGTTGATGGAGAATTTAGACTTCCTAGTGGTGTTGCGACGGACAGCGCCGGCAACATAATAGTTGCCGATACAGACAATCATCGCATTCAGATATTTGATTCATCGGGTGTATTTCTGCGGGGAGCATTCCCGATTTTTTGCAAAAAAACAATCAGTAGGGGTTAACAGTAACGTAGAGACAGGTTTCAAACTTGTCTTTTACCGCTTGAAAATGACAGAAACAACCCTGACAGGGTTAATTAAACAAGATGTTTGCTATACAATATCTGTCAACCAACAGGCATGTGCGAATATTTACAAAAAATCAGGAATGCACCCGGCAATAAGGCGCATTCCCGATTTTTTGTGACCGTATGTGTGATTGGAGCAAAACAACGCTGCCAGGGGTTAATACTACTGTACGTTTCATTAAAACATGGCAGAAGTCACAAAAAACCTGGAATGCACATTTGCCTGGATCGACCCCACAAGGGCATGAAAGCCGCAAGGGATGTGGCAAGCCTGTCCCCCGCTGGCGGGGGATTAAGGGGGTGGAATTGTCTGCGGAGGAAATCTGAGAGGTTTATAACATGAATAGTCATAAGTTTTTCTTTTCATAGTCCTACGCTCTGCGTGGAAATGCATGTTACAAAACAGGATAAAATTGTACATTTGACCAGTCTGCGGAGCGTGGGAAAGAGGGTCAAATTTGTTTTCATAATAAAGGGGTAGTTGAATCGATGGAGAAATCCAGTCCACCCCCTGCACCCCATAAGCGCTAACTTGTTTTATTGACAAATTTTATTCATCATGGTATTTTTATGTTAATTATCCCGCTAATCACTCTATAGGAGGATAAAGCCATGATGAGAGAAGATTGGGATCTTCTAAGAACTTTCTTCCCAAACGATTGGAAAAGTTTAGCCGTTGATACAAATGCTTTAAAAGGCT
>NZ_CAADGZ010000098.1:0-13347 GCF_900696675.1 uncultured Candidatus Kuenenia sp.
GTACCCTCACAGCGACCTCACCCGTTACCTTCTGCGTCCTTGCATCCACAAACGTTACACTGTGCCCAGATTGATTCGATATAAATAACGTACTACCATCCGGCGACATCGTTATGTGAAACGGCCCAGGTAAATCCGTCTTTACATGCGTACCCTGTATATACCCCGCAGTCGCTACTCCGCCACTTATCGCTACCGCAGCTCCAAGCATCACCGCTCCTATCATTCCCTTTCGTATCATAATTCTTCGCTTACCTCCTTCAAAATTCATAACATCTGCTCAATCCTAACTCACGAAAATTTCTGCTTTTACACTTAAATGCGTCCGTACATTCACCCCCCTTCCGTAAAAAATTCTGCGCAAAATAATACACAACAAAACACTTTGTATGTAACAACACTTAGCAAGAAGTGCGCCATTTCGAAAAAAACAACACGACCACCACAACCAAAGAAAGCACAAGCTACTACTGTTAAATATGTTACGATTACAGCACAAAAAAGATGCAATTAGTACATGAGAACGCAGAAAGACTATAAATGGTCACGCATCGGTTTTTTTTCTTAAGACACAAAGTCGCATCTATCCTGCAAGGCTTGATATAAACAGTGACCAATTATGGGCACACGGTGTCATAAGACTGTCATGTTTTTCTAAAGCAAAGATGGTCGTTCAATTCATTTATACGCTACTTCCTCAATAATAATGCATGTTGATAATTCATCGTGAGCATAAGGGCAATTTGGAGCGCTATTTTCTGCCTGAAACCAGTATTTTTCATCATTTTTACAATGATAAAGCCTTAACTTGTTTTCTTTAAGCTGCATTGGCCATGCAATAAAGAACGGAAACAGTTCACGGCTTATTAACCCTAAAGATTCTTTTGCATTTTCCAGGGTTTCACATTCTTTAAGAGATATCGCATGCTGAAAAATATGTTCCATCATATAACGCCCCTCACCTTTATTTTCAGTTTGAACACCCTGTTGCGCAGCATCCATAATATTTTGCGCCAATACAGGAATATTTTGGATATCTTTCTCTATAAGTTTTTTGTAGAGAAGATCATATGATTCCAATAGCGACTGCAAATGCACTACTGTCGATCTTTTAATGGTTATAGGGGTATTACTCCAGTGGTCATGGCCTTCATGTGCAAATATGCATTTTTGATGAGACAGAAATGTACAACAAGCCCAAAAAAGTATTGCAATCATCTGCTTTTTCCATATTCGTGTTTTTAGCATAATTTTTCCTCCTTCTCTATAAATGGTTTAAGGTATTATTGACCAGAAAACCCTGCCAGGGTTGGCGTCCTTAAAAAGAATATGTCACGGTGAGAATTGCCCTATAGTGTTCAAGTCCTTCAGCGCCCTGTTGCTCCGATTCCCTGTTCAAATCCTTCCATACGGGAAATTTCAGAAGCCCTCCGATACTGATATTTTTCTTAAGAGAAACGCGAAAGCCAGGTGAAAGATACAGAATCGTTCCCCCGCTGTCATCTTCATCGTGATGGTGTTCGTCTTCATCTTTTGTCAGATGGAGGAAGTTTGATTCAGTAATAATATCTACCCTTTGGAAAAATCCCTGAGGATTTTCAAATATTTCATACCCTCCGGCCAGATTGAAACGGATCTCATTTCCAGGTTTACCGTCATCATGACGGGTAAAGGTGGTAAATGATGTCTCCCCGGTAAGAGTAAAGTGCTGAAAAAGCATTTTTGATGCGGAGAAACCTGTCATAAACGTTGGCGCGGCAAAACCTGTCTGCATGCCCATGTCAAACCTGTTGCCATTATTATCTTCGTTTGTAATATCACCGGTCTGAACAGTAAAACCCCCTAAAACCGACATTTTCAGATCATTAGTCGTGTAACTTTCTCCAATAGTATCTTCCGGGCCGTTATTATAAAAACCCCGAATCCCGTTTCTCTCGCCGTACTTAAAACCGTATTGTACTAAAAATCCAGCATCACCAAACCCCTTCGATGTGCCTAAGGAGTCTTGTTCTTTAATAGCATAAGGCATCACAAGATAGAGGGATAAATAGTCAGTAATGCCATAGCCGGCTAATGTGTTAAAGAAGGTAAAGTTTTCAATGTTTTCAGGGTCAGCATGGTTCTTTTGTTCAAAAGACGCAAATTCTATTTTTTCGTAAAGCAAAAATTTCCCTTTCCCGAGAGTCATAGGCGATGCAGTTTCAACAGGTGCGCCAGGGCCAAAGGCGGTAGAAACGCCTCCATGATGGGCATACACTTTTCCAGCGTTACTTGCGCAACAGAAAAAAAGTATAAGAATAAAACTGTAAAAAAAACGATTGTTCATCACAAGAACTCCTTTTAACAAAATAAAGGGAATTAAATAGCACACTTATTACCATCGTGCTACCATAATTAAAAAAATATTTATTCTTTTATCGGTATTGCCTCCATCCCGTACTTTTTTAAAATACCTTCATTATGTACCAACTCAACGGTAGTTTTGTCTGCAACAATCCTGCCTTTATCCATAAGAATGCACCGTTCGGTCAATTCCCCTATCAGGCGTAAATCATGTGAGGCCACCAGAAGAGCAATTCTTAATCCTTTCAGATAGGTTATTAATTTACGTCTATGGCGGTGGTCCAGGTCGTTTGCGGGTTCATCGAGGATTAACAAGTCGGGTTCCATTGCCATAGCTGCCGCCAGTGCAACCCTGCGCTTCTGCCCTCCCGATAAATGATGCGGCGGCCGTTCCCGAACATCATTTAATTCAAAATACGCCAGCCACTTTTCCACCGTGTCTGCCACCTGCTGCTTTGGCCAATACAAATTTTTCGGTCCAAATGCAATTTCCTCCCAGACGGAAGAACAAAAAAGCTGATCGTTTACCTGCTGAAAAGTAAGGGCGACATGCTTCCGAACTTCATTAATATTTTTGAGTCCGGTAAGCGGTTTGTCCAAAACACGAACTTCTCCCGAATGTGGTCTTAAAAGCCCGTTTAAGTGCCAAAAAAGGGTTGTTTTGCCAGCGCCACTAGGCCCGATCAGACCCACCTTTTCATGTTGGTGAACGGAAAATGATAATCCTGATATCGCCTGCACACCATTCGGATAAAGAAACGTGACGTTATAAACACTTACCACACAGGACATCGTAAATCACTCCGGTCCAAATTAAAAAAGCCATTAAAAACATCAGAGACAAAACAACATACGAGGGCGCTTCGTCTTTGTCTGTGCTGATAGTATATGTTCCGCAAAATCCGCGTGATTGCATTGCACGTTCAACATTTTCAGATTGCTCAAAACTAGACAAAAGCACACTGCCAATCCCCCCGGCAAGGTTTTGTAATTGCAGGGAACGCAACCCCTTTTTTGCACCGCGTGAAGACTGTGCGGCAAACGTCATTTTTATCCGTTCCCCCATAATAGGTAAAAAACGCGTGGTAAATGCAATGACATTTAACAAAATTGCCGGTATTCCCATTTTCTCTAAGGTTGACAAAATACGTTCAAATCCCACCCATTTAATCCAGATTACACTCCACAACCACATTGAAAACATTTTGACCATGAGGATTGGGGCAAGCGCTCTGCCCTCTTTTGTTAGCAAAAGGCTTACACCGGTGAGAAGGAAAAAAATCCAGACTCCTTTTGCATGGTATACAACAATGAATATGTTTCCAACTGTGAATACACCAAACAATAACACCATAAACAGGCAAACAACAAGAGTCGCAAAATTATTCAGCAAACCTATACCCGCCAGTACAAGCAAAATCAGTATCGTTCCTGTACGGGTAGAAGCTGGCGGTAATTTCCATTTTTGTAGTTTGCAAAATAGCATTATGTCCTTTTTTTAAATAAAAACCGTTGTATGGCATAACCGCTGCCAATAATGAACACGACTCCAATTGCCACGCGGATACTTAAAATGTCTAACAACCCCTTTGGGCGTTCTTTAAGAAATTCCTCCCATGTTATCATTGCACGATGACCTCCGGAATCATCTACAATGATTAAGTAAGGTATTGTCTCCAAATTCTCCGGCAACCTCCACATCCCCTTTTCATCCATTTTATCCTGAAGAATTATGACGCCATTTGCATCCACAAGAACAACCTCTGCTCCTGAGGCAGGTGTATGATCGCTGTAAGATGCATACAATGTTTTCTCCTTAGAAAAAAGAGAAAGTCCGTGTGCATATACCGCTAAAGGCACCGAAAAAAAGATACAAAAAAAAACGAATAAGAAAGCTTTCAATGTAAAATTCCTAATAACGAAGGTTTTACTTTTTGCAAAAAGTGTACCAGCCAATAACTGATAACGCCTTCAATAAGTATGACAGGAACATGTCCCCAAAAAACCAGTTTGGCAAGGGGAGCCAGCGCCGCATGGGTTGTAGAAAGCGCAACAAAGAGTAAAACGGACGAAATACATACAGCACCGCCACCCGCGAACGATCCTATCCATGGCCGTTTTTTCGCTGAAAACTGTTTCATCCAATGGCGTCCAAGCATGCCGATAATCGCGCCAGGCAACGCCATAACAGCAATATTTACCCCCAACACAGTCAATCCTCCAAAACCAAGGAACAAAGCCTGCAGCAAAAGACCTACCGTTATTACGGTTACAGCGCTCCATCCCAGTAAAAGTCCTGCAATACCATTGAGGACAAGATGCATACTGAAAGGTCCAAGGGGTATGTGGATTGTAGAACCTGCAAAAAAAACAGCGGCAATTACTCCGTATGCACCGACTTTGTCAGGTTTCAGGCTTTTTACCGACATCGCTAACGAAGGGGCTGCAACAGCCCATCCGGTAATGACAATGTAGGGAGAAAGTACTCCGTCGCTAATATGCAAAAATGTCTCCTCCGGTTACCAGTAGTACGTATAATATACTCGTGCTATTGCATAGCACAAAAAAAATAATATCACGAATATTCCGGGATGTTTTTTTGCAATGGCAGAAGGAAACCCGTTCTCATTGTATCCATGTTTGCCGCTATGCAAGCATAGTGCAGAAATCCGGGCTTGATTAGAAAAGGCCATATTTACAAAATCCCCTTTCCCGTAGTTGCCATGGATATGCCCCCGTGTTTAACACCTTTTGCCGATTTCAGTTTTCCGTATAATTCCTCTACCATTTGAGGCTTGCCTTTTATAACAATGATTTCAAGACAATTATCATGATCTAGATGGATATGCTGGGAAGAAAGGATAATACCATGATAGTCGTGCTGGATATCAATGAGCATGTTTACCAGTTCCCTTTTATGATGATCGTAAACAAGTGTGATAGAACCGGTAATCTCCTTGCCTTCCTGCCATTCTTCCATCACCAAATCACCGCGTATCAGATCACGTATTGCCTCCGAACGGTTGGTATATTTTTTCTTCTTTATGTGGGTATCAAATTTCTCAAGGAGTTCCTTTTCCAGAGAAACCCCGAATCTAACCAAAAAAGACATCATGCGCCTCAATATAAAATTATGCGTAACGCTCTGGTTTTTTGACATTAAACGATGTTACTAATCGGAAAATAGTATCACGATTCCAGAGGCAATGTCAATATTAACGTTTAATATAATTTACAAAACTTATTTAACATGTTAATGTAAAAAAGAACACATGAAGAAAACAGAGAAATGCTTAAAAAAAAGAGGGGTTTTTTACCGGGCAAGACTTTAAAAAAACATTGCGAAAGGGGAAAATAAAGGTAAATGACAAGAGAAGAACAGAAATCTTCACCTTTTTTCAAAAAGGTGCGAATCCATGTATTGCTTTTTATTGCCACTTTTCTGACAACGTATTACGTTAATGGAATATGGTATTCACTAGCTATTATGTCAATCCTACTTTCTCATGAATTAGGACATTTTTTTATGTGCAGAAAATACCATGTAGACGCCACCTTGCCCTATTTTCTACCCCTCCCACTGCCACCTTTTGGTACATTTGGAGCAGTCATAAAAATGAAAGGGCACATCCCCCACAAGCGGGCATTGTTTGATATTGGCGCGGCAGGTCCGCTTATGGGCCTGGTATTTGCCATTCCCGCCATTGTAGTAGGCCTTATCCTTTCAGACGTACGACCTGTGCCAGCCGATTCATCAAATTACCTGGGACTTGGGGAACCGGTACTCTTTTCATTTATCGCAAAGCTTCTATTTGGAACGCTGCCGGAAGGAATGGATATTTATCTTCATCCTCTTGCATTTGCAGGCTGGGCCGGATTATTCGTCACTGCGCTTAATCTTTTGCCAATCGGGCAGCTTGACGGAGGACATATTATGTACGCACTGCTGGGGAAAAAGAGTGACATCGTTTATCGTATAGGTATATTTATTTTTTGCGTAATCACCGTTTTTTTTTATAAGGGCTGGATTTTATTTGCCATACTCCTTCTGATTTTTGGATTTCGACATCCCTCGCCCGCAGATGAATATACGCCTCTCGATCCCAGGAGAAAGATGCTTGGCATTGCCCTTTTCATTATTTTTCTCCTGTCTTTTACCCCCGTGCCTCTTAAATTTTAGTACCCATCTGCTCATTTTTACTACTATCATGATATATGCTGTGGTATAGTATTACCCAGCAAAGACTTCTTTTGTAACGTAGATACAAGAAACATTTTACGAGGTTTACCCATGTCTATAGTATCAATTGCAAAATGTGACGATTATACCCTGGAAAAGGTTTACCATGCGATACATCGGTCTCTAAGCTTGCTTAATGGCACTGAAATGCTTGTACGACCAGGAAAAAAGGTACTGTTAAAACTTAACCTTCTTTCATCATCACAAACCCCGGAAAGAGCGGTAAATACCCACCCTGCAGTTGTCAGGGCGCTGGTGGATATATTTCAGAAAGATTTTGGGTGCGAGGTATATATTGGGGATTCATCAGGAAGCGTAAAAAACAGTTCCACGTTCAACGCCTTCCGGGTTACCCGTATCAACGAAATTGCGGAAAATACCGGCGCAAAGATTGTAAATTTTGATAAAGACAAATACATCGATGTTTACAACAAGGATTATGAAATCTTAGACAAATTCCGTATAGCCAGGACGTTGAGAGAGGTAGATTTTATTGTTTCCGTTCCTAAACTGAAAACGCACGGTTTAACGCAGTATACCGGAGCGATAAAAAACATGCTCGGCTCGATACCGGGCAATGGCAAAAAGAATGTCCATTTAATAGCGCCGAAACCAACCGTCTTTGCCAAGGCGTTGGTGGATATTTACCAAATGGCGCCGCCTCATCTCATCATAATGGATGCAATTGTAGGCATGGAAGGAAACGGCCCTAATGCGGGAAACCCAAAAAAGGTCGGTTTAATTATTTCCAGCAGGGACAGCGTCGCGCTGGATACGGTAGCCAGCAACATCATTGGTTTCGAACCTATGGCCGTACCGACTATCCGTTTTGCACATCAGCGCGGTTTGGGCATTGGCGAATTGCGCAATATTACTGTAGCAGGAGAATCCATTCAAAATGTAGCGGTGCATGATTTTAAAAAACCATCCAGCGGTGCACAGGACTTTGCGGGAAAGTATCTCCCCAATTTTCTTCTTGCGATGATGTTTGACAATACCTGTTCTACTTTTTCCACCGTAAACCATTCCAATTGTACAAGGTGTTATGAGTGTGTAAGAAATTGCCCTGCCGGCGCCATGTCAAAAGACACGGGAAAAGTAGAGGTCGACAAAAAGAAATGTATTGGTTGTTTTTGCTGTGATGAGGTATGCGATTTTCATGCAATAGAGATGAAACGCTCTCTGGTTGGCAGAGCGTTGCTGGGTATGGCGAAGGCTTTAGGAGTAGAAAAGGTAGAATAAATTCCTCCACTGTGCAAAAGAAAAAATAATGGTACGTTGAATGAAAATAGCATTGTTTTACCCCTGTGAAATTTTTTCAGGTCAATAGATTTATCAGACTGGAACCAATAAGGCAGAACGTTGCCAAAAAATTTTAATACCTTTGTAAAAAATGGAACTAAAGTGGGCAAATATTTTCCTTCCTGAAATCAAGGAACTTATCAGGACAAAAGACTTCAGCCGGCTGCGGGATTTTCTTCGCGAACGCCATCCCGCCGATATTGTCGACATTCTCGCCGGGCTGGAACCTGCAGAGAAGGTGGTAAGCTTCAGATTGCTTGACAAGAGCAAAAGTTCTGAAGTCTTTTCACTCTTTGATTCTTCCGAACAGGAAGCGCTCCTAAAGCAATTTACAGAACAACATGTAAGAACGCTTTTAATTGAAATGGAGCCGGACGACAGAACCCAGCTATTTGATGAACTCCCTGCAGACGTTGTGGAAAGACTCCTGAAATTACTCCCTCCCGCGGAAAGAAAGGAAGCAAACGAGCTTTTAAATTATCCCCCTAACTCCGCAGGCCGCATAATGACCCCTGAGTTCGTGGGGCTTCAAATGCATATGACCGTTGCACGGGCGCTTGAACATATACGGAAAACAGGTTTGAACCGTGAAATTATTTACATATGCTATATCGTTGATGAAACAAAAAAATTGCGGGGGGTTACCTCTCTCAAAAACATCATCCTTGCGAATCCAGACCAACTGATACAAGAGATAATGAATGAACATGTTTTATTTGTTCACACCACCGATGACCAGGAAAAAGCGGCAAAAGTGGTTCAGAAATACGATCTGCTTGCGGTACCGGTAGTCGATAACGAAAACAGGCTCGTTGGTATTGTGACGTTTGACGATGTGCTTGATGTTGTAGAAGAAGAAGCAACCGAGGATTTTAAAAAAATGGCTGGTATCCAGACTATCGAAGACGAATATTTCCGCGTTGGAGTATCAAAACGCGTGATTAACCGGATAGTTTGGCTCGCGATACTTGTCATCGCTGCAACCATTTCACAAACAATACTGAAGGGATACTCAGAAATCTTAAGCTCGATGATTGCAATTGCCTATTTCATCCCTATGCTAACGGGTTCAGGCGGCAATACTGGTTCCCAGTCATCTACCCTTGTGATCCGGGCGCTGGCTACGGGAGAGATAACTACCAGGGAATGGTGGAAAATTTTACTAAGGGAATTACGGGTAGGGGTTGTGCTTGGACTAATTTTAGGATTTATTGCTTTTTCCATTGCAGCAATATCCACAAAACAACCCGCACTAGCCGCAACGGTAGGAATTTCCTTATTTTCCGTAGTGAGTGCCGGGAACATCGTAGGAGTCTCTATCCCGCTGCTTTTCCGGCTGATAAAACTGGATCCGGCGTTTGTATCTGCACCATTAATTGCAACGATACTGGACGCAACGGGACTTATTATTTATTTCGAAATCGCCAGAAGGGTGCTTTTGATAACAACCCACTAACATTTTTTTCCCCAACAAACAGCATGGACAAAGCATTTGCCAGTTTGGGTATGAACGCATTTATGACAATTTATAGCAAATGCTTCGCCCATGCTTCCCTTAAAAAAATACCGCTAAAATCGCAAGGAACCCGTATAAACGAAGCTTGACTTTTTTTTTGACCGATGGTATCCTTTGATACTTTTATCATTGTGAATTATAGCAAACTTTGAACGGAGGCGCGATTGCCATATCAACGCAAATCTTCAAACGAAAATATCGTCTTGCTTGGCCTTGCATTTGACCACGAAGATAATCATAAAAGGATTACCACGGGAGAAAATTTTTATATCCTTGGCGGATCTGCCAAAACCCATGACAACCTTGCTGAAAAGGTAATGGCTTTTAATAAAACCGTTAAAACATACGGCAAAAAATTAGAAGACATTTCTAAAACTGAGTTTTATGAAATCGTTAAAAAAATTGACGATAAAAACAAAAAAATATTCTGGTTTTATCCCAGCCAAATAAACTTATGATACGAATTGCACCTCTTTTATTACTACTCAACCTGTTTTGTACCCTCCAAATTTTCGCAACAGAATTTTTTGATGATTTTGAGATACATTACAAGTTGGGAAACGAATACAATATGCAGGGAATGCTGGATGAGGCAATCTCGGAATACCATGCCGCAATAAAGATAAATCCAGGCTATGCAAATATTTACAATAACCTTGGGGTTGCGTATAGCAAAAAAAGGATGTTTGATAAAGAAATAGAGTCATACAAAACGGCAATTGACCTGAATGCTGAATTTGAGGATGCATATTTTAACCTGGCAATTGCATATGGCTCGAAAGGCATGGTAGATGAGGAAGTATCCACTTACCAAAAATTAATAAGCATCGATCCGTATAATTTAGAGGGTCTGTACAATTTAGGGCATGCTTACCGTAAAAAAGAGAAATTTGATGAATCAATTGCCGCATACAAAAAAGTAACGGAACTCTATCCTGATTATTTCAATGCGCAGTTCAATTTGGGTGTTGTCTATGGACAAAAAGGCATGTTAACCGAGGAAATTATTCAATACAAAAAAGCGTTGACATTAGCGCCAAACGACGCAAAGATTCACTTTAACCTTGGTATTGCTTACGGTGAAATGAAAATGGTTGAAGATCAAATACGCGAATTTAAAGAAGCCCTTGCTATAGATCCCTATTACATTAAAGCTTATAAAAATCTGGAATCTGCCTATCGGCAAAAAGGATTAATTGTAGAAGCAGATGAAGAACTATCAAAGTACAACAACCTGACCCGGACGGAGAGGTAAAAAAACATAGTCTTATTTTAGTTTTCAGGCAATAACGTAAACGCTGTAAAAATCAAAGGAGGAAGAAAAAAATGCTCAACAAGGTCAACGCGATGATCGACAAGGTAAATGGAGTTGTTTCTGAGAAATCAGAGAAGGTTATGACAAACAAAAAAGTAGAGGGGATGGTAAACGGTATTGGCGCAATGGTTACCTTCCTCGGTGCAATTGCTTTTGGTATAGTTTTCATCATGTGTACCGCAAGTTTAATGAAAACCGGAAAGAATTATGTCGTGAGGCCTACCGCTGATACGGCCGTAGAAGCAGGAGCAGAAGGAGTGGAAGATGCTGAATGGGGGCACGGTGAAGACGAAGAGGAAGAGGAAGAAGATGTGGATGAGGATGAATAAGACACGGCAGATGACCGGTATCATTTTTATTTAACGTTGCTTATAACGTTTTAAAAGTAAGTAGGATGGCATATGGTGAAAAAAATCTTTCTCGTAACGAATAGCATCTTTATTGTCCTTGCCCTCTGTTTTTTAGCACCAGCACAAGCAGTATCCTTACGTTTAGCGCCAGAACAGATACAGGAGGCAATCCAATACGGAAGGCAAAATAAAGAGGTTGATTTCGTTGCCTTTTCAAAAGAATGGACGGTATCCCTCGGAAAGGGAATAGGCTTTGCCACATTATTCACTCCTTACCACAATGTTGCTTACAAGGCAAAAAAGTTTGAAATAGAACATAAAAATCTTACCAACCGGGACATTTTGAATGCTTTAGAAATAGGAAATGCGCTTGTATTTACCGTAACTGTTTACGGGGACGCATTTAATTTCGCAGTATTTCAAACTGCAAAACTTTGTCAAAAAGATCTGGAAATCAGACCTATATATGAATTTAAACCAGATATTGCCGATGCCAGTGAATTTTGGCCAAATCCCCCGAGCCAAATGGCAAGAATGGTATTTAAATTCCCTGTTTACGATATTGATTTAAATATGCCAATAACATTGGTTGTTTTTGATCCGGAAGAAGAAAAAGAGGCATCATTCCCTTTCGATTTAGAAAAAATGAAATGAATTTTATATTCCTGCCACATATATCCTTACGATAACGTGATGCATAAACAAGATAAGCTCGTTACCTCCAAACTTAACCCATAGAAGGGGGCGATTATGGCAGAATTTGTCACGCTCTTTCTGGCAGCGATGGTATTTTTTACACTAACAGGATGTATTACTGTTGAGACAAAAACCAGCAAAGATACTGAGGCACATTTGGCGCAGATTGATCAAAAAATAAATACTTTCGAGAAACAATTTAAGGATTTAGATTATACTACTAAAAATGCGACGACACGCATTGAAATGCTTACACAAAAAAATATGAGCATGGATGCAAAATATTCGAATTTATCTGAAATGCTAACTACTATCAGAACCGACCTTGAATCAAAAAATAATTCCATGGAAACCACCCTTTCTTATCTCACAAACGATATAGAGACTATTGAAAAACATCTGGGTGAAATCGAGAAGGCAAACTCTGAGCTACGCAATCAGATTGCTATCCTGCAAAACCAACGTTTGATTAGCCAAAAAGAAGATACTACGTTTGCAAAAAAAGCAATTATACCACAAACAAAAGAAACACCTCTCGCAAACCGTGAATTGATTAAAGAGGAAAAAAATGAAGTAGAATTCCCTGAAAACGAGGAAGCACTGGAGATTCAAACAGATAAAAAACCTTTTGCGCGGGAAGAAATGAAAGAATTATCCGATGCGCAAAAAAAAGAAAGATTACAAACACTTTTAGATGACGCATTAGAACAATATCGGGAAGGAAACTACCAGGAGGCGATTGCGAGATGGGAAAAAGTGCTTGAACTGGAACCTGATAATCTGGAAGCAAAATTCAATATTGAAATTACAAAGGAAAAAATGAAATCGCTGTCCAAAAACTGATAGAAAAGGAAAGAATCCCCCCATTGGTTAACCCCAATACCTTCCTTTTTTTATGAAAATTGTTTTCCACGAAATACCACATTTTCAATTAAACCAAGCCTTCGGCAAATTTTTTACAACGCCCATGCAGGAGTGAACCATATGTTCATCCCTACCAACCCTCCCAGCACGATCCAATAGGAGATAAAAAACAGAAAATTATGCAGATATATGTTGTATTTGTTTTCTCCGCGCCCTCTGCAGTGAACTATTAAAAAATTTCAAGGGGTTAAGACCTTCTATTTTCGCATAAAAATGATACACGTTGAAGTTAACCCACAACATGGTCAGCGGCACGGCGTTCATCCAATTCCCAACTTGCATGTCTTGTAGCCTCAAGACTGTGAATGGAGAGTAGATCAGGTACCAACTTTTGCATTATTTCTTCAACCGATAGAATCAATGAAGCGTAACGGGATTTGGCCGATTCCTTTACCCTTGCTTTTAGACTTATCCACTGGAAGACAGAAAATGCAACAAGTCCAACCGTAGCAACAGCAGATATAACAGATGAATAATCAGACATAGAAACACCTAGCGCGGCCTTTGGCCGCAACCAAAAAGGTGATTTTTAGTTTATTATAAAGTATAGTAGTATCCTCGTAAATAGTAATCAGACAATTTGGAGGACACTACTTATAAATAAGTTGATGGAATTATATCGAGACAGGATCGTGGGTGCAATAAGCGGTCTGGACAGGAT
>NZ_CAADGZ010000099.1:0-12960 GCF_900696675.1 uncultured Candidatus Kuenenia sp.
ACACCATTAGGCAGAAAAAATATAAAATCACCCATGAAAACTCAAAGATGTAGTGCCGAAAAATGAAGGACTAAAGTCGTATCACATTGGCAATAAAAGAGATACGATTTCTGCTTGTCGAAGTTGGATTAAGACTGTGCTCACTACCTTATGCCGTGCGAGTTTGCGTGCTCTTCTTTCCTCAACTAGGTAAAGTCGGGCTAAGAAATAAATATTATGAAGATAAGAGGGGTGAAGGGGATGTATGTGGTCTGTGAAGAACATATTGAAATCGCGATAGATGAATTTGTAAATGTTTATGAAGTGCCACCGGATATTTATATTTTGGATAAGGGTTTTTTCTCAGACTGGACATCACCAAACCATTATGACATGTGTGATAATCCACCAAAATATTTAGTGGTATAGTATCTAAATTGTTTGTGAAAAAAAGATTAAACATACTTGACAAATTCTTCAAGAAGTTATACCCTTCACCCTTTAGTTAGCTATAATAGATACTAATCAAAACTATTTTGGATATTAATATAAACTAATTATTCAAGGGGGAATCATAATGAAGGCGTTTGCAATGTTAGGGATTGGTAGTGTGGGTTGGATTGAGAAAGAAAAACCAGTTGCAGGTCCATATGATGCAATTGTGAAACCAATTGCTTTCGCACCATGTACTTCAGATATACATACAATTGAAGGTGCTATCGGAGATAGAAAGAATTTAGTGTTAGGTCATGAAAGTGTGGGAGAGGTAGTCGAAGTAGGTAGCGAGGTTAAATATATTAAACCTGGGGATAGAGTGGTAGTACCTGCTATAACTCCTGATTGGAGAAGTGTTGAATTACAAGACACAGGACTTGGACAGCATTCAGGTGGGATGTTGGCTGGCTGGAAGTTCTCTAATATTAAAGACGGGGTATTTAGTGAGTATTTTCACGTGAACGATGGGGATATGAATTTAGCTGTTTTACCAGATGGAATTACTTTAGAAGCAGCAGTCATGCTTACAGATATGGTAACAACAGGCTTCCATGGGGTGGAATTGGCTAATGTAGAATATGGGGATACAGTAGTGGTTTTAGGAATAGGACCTGTTGGACTGATGTCAGTTGCAGGAGCTCAATTAATGGGGGCAGGAAGAATTGTTGGTGTAGGAAGCAGACCCGCTTTAATTGAAGCCGCTAAATTCTATGGAGCAACAGATATAGTTAACTATCGAGAGAGATCTGTAGTAGATCGAGTACTAGAGATGACTAATAATCGAGGAGCAGATAAAGTAATAGTAGCTGGTGGGAATTGTGACATTCTTATTGATGCAGTAAAAATTCTAAAGGCCGGTGGAGCAATTGGTAATATTAACTACTTTGGTGGCGATGAATTCATACCTATACCAAGGGAAGCATGGGGAGTAGGAATGGGTCACAAGGCGATTAATGGTGGATTAACTCCTGGCGGTAGAGTAAGAATGGAAAGATTAATTGAATTGGTCAAATACAGCAGATTAGATCCAGGAAAATTAGTTACCCATGTATTCTACGGATTTGACAAGATAGAAGAGGCTTTACAGCTAATGAAAGAGAAACCCGCTGATTTAATAAAGCCAGTTGTATTAATTGATTAACAGAAGCAATATCTCCTCATAATAAAATGGCATTATGTACACCGGTATATAGTGTCATTTTTTTGTTTAACTTTCATTACTTCTCAATCACTAAGAAAGTAATTAAATTATTAGTCTTTGGCGATACTAACTATATGCATTGAGGAGGTTGCTATAATGAGTGGCATTTGTGGGGTCAAATCTTTTAAAATGACATATTTGTCAACAATAGAGATTTGCCCCCCCCTTCGCTTCTCTTACTCTTGCGGATTGTAAAAAATTGTTTGTATCACATTTTAAAATCTTTGCGGCTTTCTTGTGAATATTTTCAGGGTTAGTGCCCCTTAATACTTGCCGTTTTTGAGGTATTTCAACATCAAGTTCTCTGCCAAATATTTTGACTTTATACGGTCAATCAACTTCCGGGAACTCAAAAAAAGACCATGCCGGAAATCTTCCAATATTTTTGTTTCTTCCCTGGAATAACTTTGTACCATTTTCCTATATGCCAGATACTTATTTTTTGTTTCTAAAAGAGAAAGAATAGGCTTTGTAAGCAACCATTCCGGTGGTTCCTTGCCATACATGAATTTAGAGGACACCATATTAAATTTACTATTTTATTTCTATATAAGTATTAGAGGACGAATATATGGAATTCTTTATTATATGGTTTTTTTAGGTGTTATTTTTGGCCTGAACCATGAGGAGATTATGATAAAAATAGCGTTTACTGAAGAAGACATAAAAGCATTAAATTATGAACGATATCATCATCCCCATCCACGAGTGCAACGAAAGATGGAAGCGCTGTGGTTCAAGAGTCAAGGAGAGCCGTATAACAAAATAGCACAATTAACCGGAATCTCGATTAATGTTGTTACCCAGTATATCAAAGAATATCAGGATGGAGGTATAGAGAAATTAAAAGAGATCAATTTTTATCGTCCTGAAAGTAAACTCAGCGAGCATAAACAAACGATTGAGAATTATTTCCGCGAACACCCACCCGTGACAATGAAAGAAGCAATTGGCGTAATAGAGAAGCTAACAGGGCTCAAGCGCAGTGAAAAACAAGTGGCGAAATTTCTCAAGAAGATTGGTTTACACCGTCGTAAAGTAGGCACAATTCCCTCCAAAGTTAATGTTGACGAGCAAGAAGCCTTTAAAAAAAACGTTAGAACCCTTTCTCAAAGAAGCCGAAGAAGGGAAAAGAACCGTATTCTTTATTGATGCGGCTCATTTTGTGTTAGCCCCTTTTTAGGGTGTCTTTGGTGCTTTGCCAGTGTATTTATCAAAGCGCCTTCCGGAAGGCAACGGTTGAATGTCCTTGGAGCGTTGAATGCAATAACCCATTAACTGATTACCATAACCAATGAGACTTACATAGATGCTCAAAGTGTTTGTGATTTACTATGGAAAACTGCCTGTTTAAATTTAGCGATGCCTATTACCTTCATATTAGACAATGCCCGTTATCAGAAGTGTACCGTTGTTAAGAATCTGGCAGCACAGTTGCATATTGAGTTGGTTTTTTTGCCCCCGTATTCACCGAACCTCAATCTTATTGAGCGGCTTTGGAAATTTGTCAAAAAACAGTGCTTATATTCAAAGTATTATTCAGAGTTTGCAAAATTTAAAAACGCTATAATGGACTGCTTGCAAAAAAACCATTCGCAGCATAAAGAAGAACTTGCTTCGCTATTGACACCTAATTTTCAATACAATATACTCCTCAAGCTTGGTAAGCCCGATGAAACCGAATGGGTGGTTATGCGTATGCACCCGGCAATGTGTGCAGAAATTATCGGGAACCATCCCGGAATTCTGCGCCAGACAGCATGCATACTCGCGCTAACTCACCACAAAAAATGGGACGGGAGTGGTTACCCCAAGAAGCTCAGGGGCGAGGAAATCCCGCTGTCTGGCAGGATTATCACCATAGCCGATGTTTTCGACGCCCTGACAATAGATCGTCCTTCAAAAAGGCATGGTCTATAGAAGAGGCGGTGCGTGAAATAGGGGAATGCGCCGGGACGCATTTTGATCCTGGGCTGATTGAGACTTTCAATGTAGTGCTGTCTGAAATTCAGATAATCAAGGAGCAATACACTTATAAACACGGAGCATTGAACGACCTGGATTTTATCAAAAGCGTTGGCTAAACAAATGCCGATTTTGATAAATGACCTGTAGTGTGAAATGGTTCAGGTATTTTTTTCAGAAGACTTCGTGTCGGGCGGTGTTTTTAAAATTGTTGTAAATTGTTTAGGAGTTAATACGCCGCCAGATAGCAGTGCTTTAAATGCCTCTTCAACGGTAAGGTTTGTGTCTATCACCGCATCTTCTGTCGTATATATCAAAAAACCAGATGTGGGGTTTGGAGTGGTTGGTACAAAAACACTAATAAATATTTCTTTGCCGTTCTCTTTTACGCTGCCTGTTACAAAACCAATTGCTTTTGTGCCTTCTTTTGGAAAATCCAGTATAATAACACGTTTGAAAGCTTGTTTGCCGGGGAGGCTTACTGCGTGTACGATCTGTTTCACGGTGGAATAAATATTGTTAATAACAGGTGTTTTTGTTAAAAGGTTTTCAAAATAATGAATTATTGATTTGCCGATAATATTCGCGGCGAAGACACCTATAAAATACAATGAGGCGAATGTGAAGATAAGCCCGATGAACGTAATTATAAATTCATCGGCGGATGTTTTTGGCAGCTCAGCATCAAATAAAAGAAATATTTTTTTTATAAGTGGAGAAAGAGTCCCCCCAATAAAACTAAAGAGAAATTTTACAACAAAAAAGGTTACGTAAATGGGGATGATTAATAACAAGCCCGTTAACATCCTTTTTCGGATGTCTGTTTTTAATAGATTGAAAAATTTGTTTAATGTTTCCATACACGCCTTACTTTATCGAATTAAAAAGTTAAAGATTGCCATAAAATCGCCATAAGACCGGCAAAAATAAAATTAAAATCTGCTATCGTTTCCAGCAGCAATCCTTCCGTTATTATTCTTTTTTGGAAAAGATATTGATAACCGGAGGCATAAGCTATGCACGGAAGCAAAAAATATCCCAGCGTTGATATCCATCCAAGGAGTGTGCCTGCTATAAGAAGAGATGCCATGAAAAGGGTAATGCTAACAAGAATTTTTTTTGTGCGTTCTTTTCCAATTGCGATAGGAATGGTTTCTTTGCCCAAAATGCGGTCCCCCTGAATATCCCGAATATCAAGAACGACAGCGCGTATAAAAGCGAGACTGAATGCGAATGCAACCGTAATGGCAAGCGCCGGTATGAAGTCTCTCCGTACACCCAGAAAAGGAATTAAAGCGGTGCTTGCTGCCCAGGCGATGCCGTAGAAAATTTCTTTTGAACCCGGTATTTGCTCAAGGCTTCTGTACCGGATAAAACCTGAAAAACTCTTTGGTATAATTTGCAGCCGGTAAAAAATACCAAAAAGACTGGCGAGAAAAACACAAAAAAAGATGGATTTGCCGTGGTATAGCCCAAGAATTGAAGATAAGGCCGCTCCTAATATGCCTAAAATAACAAAAAGGACCTGCTTTTTTTCATAAAATTTTGCCCGCGCCGGCTCGTTGAGTGCCACGGATTCTTTGTTGGCAAAATGATTAAGTACCTGCATTGAAAAAATGAAAAGAGCGGCGATTATGCAAAAAATCAATCTTGGCTGAACACCAAGCAGCAGTGCACACGAATAACTCATGCTTGCCGCACCTAATGCTACATACGTGCAACTGCCTATTAAAAAATTAAAGATACTTTTTGTAGCAAATAAGATTTTTTGGTATTTATTGACCTTGTATGTTCTTACTTTGTCAACAACCCTTTTGATCATCCAATTTGGTGTTGATGCACCTGCAGTAACGCCAATGGTATTAAAAACTTTTAATTTATTGAGGTCTATTTCTGAGTCTGTTTCAACGTGAAATGTCGGAGTTCCCTGTGATTCGCATATTGTAACTAGCCGTGTTGTATTTGCGCTTCCCCTGCCCCCAACAACAATCATTGCATCTACAGATTTACAGAGATTCACTACTTCATCCTGTCTTTTGTAGGTGGAACTGCAAATAGTTTCAAAAGATTCTGAATTCGGATAACGTCTTTTTATTTCATCGATAGCCCTCTTAAATAAATGCCTGTCTTGCGTTGTTTGGGCGACAATGCATACCTTATCCATAGGGGGAAGTAGTTCTATATTTTCCATGTTTTCAACTACATGCCCTCTTCCCTCGGCATAACCGAGCAATCCTACCACCTCGGCATGTCCATTATCGCCGACAATTATCGTCGAATATCCCTGTGCGGCATATTTTTTGATGATAGATTGCACCCTCATTACATGCGGACAGGTAGCGTCGCATACTTTTGCGCCTTTACTTTCGATTTCCGCTCTTCGGGATGGAGTCACTCCATGCGCTCTGATGACAACGGTGCTATTCGAGAGGTCTGTAACATCATTAACAATGTGAAGGTCTCTTTTTTCAAGATATTCAAGCACTTGCGGATTATGGATTAACGGACCGTCCGTATAAACTTTAGCGCCAATATTTTTTTCATTCGCCGCATCGAGCAGGATATCCATTGCCCTTCGGACTCCCATACAAAAACCTGCGGTTTTAGCAACAAAAACTTTCAATGATAACTCCAGAAAGAAATTTAAACAATATTACTATATCAGACATAAACTCAAGTATGTTCAAGATTTATAATTTTTAAACAGAATTCTATCAATTGCAATATTGGTTGTCAATGATTTTAAATGAGTGGCGCTTTTGCTATTGAAATAATTGGAGATTTTAATTTCTAAATTATTAATTGACAAATTTATTGATAATTTATATACTTCGGCTTACTTTGATTTTAGGGCAGTCTGACCACTCAAAACAGCTTTTTTTGTATTAAATAGTGAAGATATTTCTATTTTAAGGAAGGAATTCGTAATTATGGTAAAGAAAATACGTTCGATGGCCTTGGTTTTTAGTTTGTGCAGTATTATATTTGGTTTTGTCTGCAGCTTGCATGCTTCAGAGAGTTTGGAAGATGGCATCTTATGGTTGACAAAAAATGCAGTTCGGGAGAAGTTTGGTACGCCAAATTACTTATATTGTGAAGAAGAACCTTTCAGGAGATACAGAATAGTTACTCCGGAGGAAGAGGACGGTTTGAAAAAAACTTTTTTGTATGATGTTCCGCTACACGATCTGTACTATTTAAAAAGAAATAATACTAATATAGAGTTAAGAATTTATTATGGTGTTGACAGATCAAATGGCGGGGAAACATACCGTGTGAGTGAATACTATGTGAACTTTACGGATGGTCCGGTACCTCTGGGAAAAATCTCAGAATTAATTCCTGAATGTCAACCAATCCATCAGTCTCCAAAAGTATTTCAGGAACATATGTTTAATCTTAACAACTACAGAATAATCTTTGTTACTGATAAGGTTAGTTCACTTACCAATCATTTCGGATCAATATTTGTTGATCCCGATAAGGATATAAAAGATTGGTCATTGACGTATGATGTTATTCTGACCGAAGGTGAATCCGAAAATGTATCGGTAAACAGTATGGTAAAAGAAATAATCGTGTCGGTAGATGGCGAGTACAGAATAGGGAAAACTAGGCATGTTTTTAAGACGAGACGCATTAATAATCCTTTGCAATAACATGACGGTTTAGAGAATTAAAATCTGGGATCATTGAAAAAGCAGTAATGATGAATGTCATTTCATTTATCTTGCTGCTTTTTCTTTTTAAGGATGATAATGGCAAAAATAATACGGGGAGGGCGATAATTGAAAATATGTTGTATTGGCAGCGGTTATGTAGGTCTTGTGGCAGGCACATGTCTTGCAGATATGGGCAACGATGTTATATGCGTAGATTCTAATAAAGGCAAAATAGATAATTTGAAAAAAGGTATCATTCCTATATATGAACCCGGTCTTAAAGACATGCTGGAAAGAAATGCAAGAGTGCGGAGGATTACTTTTACAACAAATATTAAAGATGGCATTCAAAAGTCAGACGTTATTTTTATTGGGGTGGGAACACCATCCGACCTTAATAATTGCGCTGATATTTCCGCTATTATTTCGGTTGCTGAAAGTATTGGAAAATACATGAATGGGTATAAAGTTATAGTGAATAAAAGTACTGCACCTGTCGGAACATTAGAAAAAATAGGAAAAGTGGTAAAATCGTTTCAAAAAAAAGCAATAAGGTTTGACTTGGCATCGAATCCTGAATTTATGCGAGAGGGTGAGGCGATTAAGGATTTTACCAACCCGGACAGAATTGTAATAGGCGTGCAAGGCGAAAAGGCAAAAAAGATTATGGAATCGATATATAATGGTATTTCAAGAACAGATAAACCGATTATGTTTACTGATATAAGGAGTGCGGAGTTAATTAAGTATGCGAGTAATGCAATGCTTGCAACGAGAATTTCTTTTATGAATGAATTAGCGCAACTATGTGAGAAAGTTGGTGGAGATATAAAAGAAATTGCGAAGGGGACTGGATTAGATTCAAGAATAGGGCCACGGTTTCTTCAGGCAGGCATTGGATATGGCGGGTCATGTTTTCCGAAGGATGTAAATGCATTGATACAAATAATGAATGAGAATGGCATTGATGCAAAAATACTAACAGCGGTTAATGAGGTAAATGAACAACAAAAGAGGTCTCTTTTTGAAAAAATACAAATACTTGTCCCCAAAATGAAGAACAAAAAAATTGCTATATGGGGTTTGGCGTTTAAACCAAAAACAGATGATATGAGAGATGCGCCTTCTATAACGTTAATTAAGCAATTGCAGGAAGCGGGCGCTCAAATTAATGCCTTTGATCCTGAAGCAATGGATAATGCAAAGACTATCTTTAGAGGGATAAAATATTATGATGATCCTTATTCCGCGGTTAAAAACTGTGATGCTCTGGTTATTGTAACAGAGTGGAACGAGTTTAGAGACCTTGATCTTAAAAAAGTAAAAAGACTTTTAAAATGTCCAAATATAGTTGACGGAAGAAATATATACGAACCTAAGGATATGAAAGAATTGGGTTTTCATTATTTATGCGTGGGAAGATAATTATTAATGACCTTCAAGCTTCAGAGGAGGTATTATTGCGACATTTTATTATCTGACATGCGTTAAAAATATTTACCTGTTGTTTACTCATAACAGGAAGGCTGGCCTCCTTTAATAACAAGTCAAGATCGAAATGTTTTCCTAAACCGAGTTTATCCCTTATGGGTGAGATAATTTTTTCAAATCGGGAGATGAACTGATTATCAATACCGGCGTAATTTAAGATAAAAATATCCCCTTCCTTTTTGCAAACCCTTTTTATTTCATTCAAAGTGTGTATGGGTTCCGGTACTACGGTAATAACATGTGATGCGATGACTTTATCAAAAGTATTATTCCTGAAGGCCAGTAGTGATGCATCCATAGTAGATAAGTGCACGTTATTCAAGGTGTATTTCATTTTCTTCGTCTTTGCCCGCAGTAACATTTCTTCACTCAAATCTATTCCTATTATACTGATTCCCTTCGGATAAAGCGGCAATGACAACCCTGTACCAATACCTACTTCAAGAATGGTATCATGTGGTTCAATATCCATCATCTTAAGAGCAGTGCATCTGCCATGTTCGAATATTTTTCCGAAGAGCGTGTCGTAAACGTACGCATAAAGTGAATATATTTTTTTTAAGTGGTCGCTCATGTGTATGGTTTATAAATTATCTGCTAAAAATTGGCAAATCTCGTCTTGTGCTTTTTTGGCATCGCGTAAGCTTTTAAAATTATTAATAAGAATAGAAAATGCAAGTCTATCGCCTTTAGAGGTATCAATATAACCGGAAAGCGCCGAAGCTCCGGCAATGTATCCGGTTTTTGCGTGAATTTTACCCTTATATTGTAGAGATGCCATACGGCGGTGAAGTCCGCCATCTATGCCTGAAATTGGAAGTGAGTCGCAAAACACTTTGCCGTGTTTGTGTGTATTCATATATGATAAAAGAGTGGTTATCATATTAGGCGAGAGTTTGTTTTCTTTTGACAAACCAGACCCGTCCCGTATTTTATACTCTTCACTGTCATAGCCTAACTTTTTCATGAAAGCGCTAATAACTTGTAAACCGTTTTCTGTATTGCCACAGCCTTTTATATGTGCTCCCAATGTTTTTATTATTTGTTCGGCATAGAAATTTTGGCTTCGTTTGTTTGTGATGTGAATAGATTGTTCCATTGTGGAAATGGTTTGGGCAATTTTAATAGGTTTATTCGAATATGATATCCGGTCGTTTTCATTAATTAATCGGGCAATTCCAAAGACAGATATACCGCCATTTTTAAGCATTTCTTTAAAAAGTGTTGCAAGATAGAGTGAAGGACTGTGCACACTTACCCACTCTCGTTTCTGAGAGGCGTTCGTCCAAAATTTCCCCTTAACATAAATATCGTTTGTTCCGGGTTTTCGATAAATGGAATACGCATGTTGCTTCTCTTCAGAAGTATAAATACACTCGTTATGGATAGTGACAAACGAAGTGTTCGGTTCAATTAGCAGCGAGACTTTTTTATTTACGTTATTCCGGGGAACGAAAATAATATCAATGCAATTATCATTAAATGATAAACCGCTGGTGGGCGCACAATACCACTCATGCAATTGGTTTTTTGGCCAGGCATCGTTGATATAATTGCGGTCAAAGATTGAGTCATCTGCTACAATATCCCCTGTAATTTTTTGTATGCCAAGATTTTTTGTTGCTTGTAACCATGCATTCGGAATAGTTAAAATATTGTTATTGTAAAATCTTCCCGATAGATTTGGATCACCGCTTCCCCTGATGATAATGTTGCCTTCAAGTGTTCCATCGCTCTTTATATTCCCATCTGCTTCAACGGAGGTATTGTATTTAAAATCTGTCCCTAAATATTCCAATGCGGTTGCGGTTGTTGCAAGTTTCATATTAGATGCAACCATGAATAAATCGTTGCTTTGGTAATTAACGACAGGTGTATTCGTTTTTAGAGATACAACGCTGATTCCACAGTGAGCATTTTTTAATAAATATTTCTGTAAAATATTCCTGATTTGTTCATTGAGATGCGTTGGTTCAGCCTTGATTACTTTGACTGGCAACGTTAAACAGGTGAATAAGGCAATAAAAATTATGCAACTTCTCATATAAAAATGCAATAACCGTTGAAATAGAAACATAAATCGTATTGGTATGAAAAATTGGGAGAGAAAAGTTATTTCTTTTTTAGAGAGGTTTTACGTTTTTTAGGTTTTATGTTTTCGGCGATATATTTCATCTTTAACAAATTATCGATAGTTTGCACTGCAATAATGGGGTCTAAAGGTTTAGAGAGAACAATATTTGCGCCGGCCTTCATCAGAGAAGATTCAATGCGCTTTGATTTTTGATCACAAATCATAATTATTGGTAAAAATTTGTTTGTTTTTCTGATATCGTACATAATTTCTATGCCAGGGATGTCCTGAACCATTTCGCTTATTATAAGAACATCCATTTTTCTCTCCTGGAGAATATTCATCGCTACATTTTTATTAAGGGCAACCTCTGTTTCATAACCGTATTGTTCAAATAAATCCCTTAATGTATCAACTGTTTGTCGCTCATCCTCTACAATCATTATCCTTGATGAAGGCATAATTTACCTTTCTCGTTAATTGTGTGGTTTTATAAGGTGCAAAAACCTGTATAATTAATTGTTTTAAAGAAAGAGAATGAAAAAGGAGCTTTAAAACTCCTTTTTTATGTTTTGATACATTTGTTTCATTGAAAAATGTTTTGAATACTATTATTAATTAGCAACTGATATGAATGTTAAAATTTTTTCATTACCTGGCGAATCTCTCTTTCGACCGTTCTTTTTTTAATGTCTTCACGTTTGTCAAACATGGATTTTCCTCGTGCTATTGCAATTTCTAATTTAGCAAGTCCATTTTTAAAATATATTGATAATGGTATAAGAGTGTATCCCTTTTGTTGTACTTTTCCTGCTATTTTTGATATTTCCCTTTTATGAAGGAGGAGCTTTCTTTTCCTTTTGGGTTCGTGATTTTGGCGATTTCCTTGTTTATATTCACCAATATGCATTTCATACAGAAAGGCTTCGCCATGATCCAATTGCGCAAAACTATCATTTATACTAACATCCTTATTTCTTAACGATTTAACTTCTGTACCAGTGAGCACAATCCCACATTCTATTTTTTCTAAAACCTCATATTGATAAAAGGCTTTTCTATTTTTGGCAATAATTTCCATGCTATTTAGAATAAAACAAAGTATGCTTCTGTTTTATGAGTGTTCTCACATGCATATGTTTTCCTATAGGTTTATTTTGAAACGATAATATTTATTAGAAATAAAACACGGTTTTTGTTTTATTTGAGTGCGATGTTACCAAAATAACTGCTTTAATAAGGAAAGTTTATAAATGAGACGAATCATTAGACAAAATGAATTTTCATCACTACGATAAAAAAATTTTATCGTAATTATTGACAACTTAAAGGCATACGATTGCAAATAATAACAAATTGCAAATGGCAATGCAAGGTCATTTTGTGAAAAACCTTTGACTTAATCGTCTTTATTTCCTAAAATCTCTGCGTATGGGATGTTCGATAAAATAAGTGTTTTCGAATGCCGAAGTGGCGGAATTGGCAGACGCGCTAGATTCAGGTTCTAGTGGTGGCAACACCGTAAGGGTTCAAGTCCCTTCTTCGGCATTTAGATGTTAAATATAAGATTTGGTACAGGTACAATATACAAGGTTTTTAATAGAACTTATTTCATAGGTCTAATTGGTAAAGCGTGGCTACAACGATTTTCCGTGCTATAACATATACATCCCAACTGCCCGATTCCTTTCGTTTTTTATGATCCACCCTCCAATCTTCCTTAAAAGAGGTCATTTCCTATCGCCAATACGTTTTTTGGGATCATCATGATTTTTTCTTTTAAAAACATTTTTAGATATTGTGTATTAACAATAATTATTACATAAAAATATTTTGATTTTCAAAGTTAATTATTATATATTTTGTTAAGTTGGTGTTTAAATAATTTTTACAATATTATCTGGCAATACTTAAGTTTTTAGGTTTAGTAAATTAAAGTATCCAACGTAATTGAAATAATATACAACCTAAATCCTGCAAACAAGGCAAAGCCTTGTTGCAGGAATAGGATTGAAATGGTAGGATTTCCAAGGTATTCGGCGGTATATTGATAACAAAAAACACCTGAAAGGAGATTCACCATTTCGATGAAG
>NZ_CAADGZ010000100.1:0-12837 GCF_900696675.1 uncultured Candidatus Kuenenia sp.
GAGATAGACGAGAATCTTGAGTTACTCAAAAGGCATATACCGTATCATGAATCGGATCATATATTGAATATAGCGTACAATGTGCTTTCAGGGAATGTGAGGTTAGAAGACATAGAGTTGCATCGGCAAGACAGCGGCTATTTGGATGCATTGGGTGCGGAGCGGATACCTGATCCTACAACGGCAGGAGATTTTACAAGGCGGTTTGACCGTAATGATATTGAGAAGCTGATGGAGATTATCAACAGGGTACGAGAGCGTGTGTGGGAGGAAGGGCGGAAAGAGGCGCTGGAAGAAGCGTTGATAGACGTTGATGGAACGATAGCGGGGACATACGGAGAATGTAAAGAGGGGATGGATATATCTTACAAGGGGATATGGGGATATACGCCACTTATTGTGTCATTGGCAAACACGAAGGAAGTGTTGTATATTGAGAATCGGCCAGGAAACGTACCGAGTCATAGCGGAGCAGTGGAGTGGATAGACAGGGCAATAAAGTTGGTGAAGCCGCATGCGGAGAGGGTTTGTTTGAGGGGAGACACAGACTTTTCATTGACAGGGAATTTTGATCGCTGGTCAGAGCAAGTGGACTTTGTGTTTGGGATGGATGCACGAGGAGGGCTAATAAAACTAGCCGAGGAGTTGCCGGAAGATGCATGGAAAGAACTAAAGCGTAAACCGAAATACAATGTAAAAACAGAGGAAAGGCAGAAACCTGAAAACATAAAAGAACGGATAGTTAAAGAACGTGAATACAAGAATATTCGGTTGGAGAGTGAGCAAGTGACTGAGTTTGAATATCGGCCTGAGAAATGCAAGAAGAGTTATAGGATGATAGTGTTGAGAAAAAATCTGAGTGTGGAAAAAGGCCAGAAACGATTATTTGACGATATTCGTTATTTTTTCTACATAACGACACTGAGGGATAGAACGGCAGAGAAGGTAGTAGAGTTGGCAAACGGGAGGTGTGATCAGGAGAATGTAATAGAGCAGTTGAAGAACGGGGTAAATGCGATGAAGTTGCCTGTAAGGGATTTGGAAAGCAACTGGGCGTACATGGTAATAGCGTCATTGGCATGGAATTTCAAGGCATGGTTTGGGTTGTTGATGCCAAATGTAGGAAGGGGAGAGCAGGTGTTAAAGATGGAATTTCGGCGGTTTCTCAATACCCTCATAATACTTCCCTGTCAAATAGTGAGGACGGGACGTAAGATTGTATATCGAATACTCGGATATAATGACTGGTTAAAGGATTTCTTTGCAACGTGGGAACGAATCCGAAGATTAAAACTGTGCATGGAATAGTAGTTTAACAGTAAAAAAGAAATAGAAAACAGAAGAAGAGCGGGAGCGGTACGTAATCACCTTGCAAAAGTATGGTAGTTTTCTCTATCAATAGTAATATTTTTCTTTTTAGTAAGATTTTTTCGCGACGAAACAAACAAAAAATACATTTAGAGACGCATAATAGTCCAAAATATTATCCCATTGTGTGTAGATTGTTAAATCGCGCTTGTTTTAGGACTAGTATATCACATAATCGACTTCCATCCCCCACCCAATGCCTGGTAAATATTAACCATTGCGTTCATTTGCTGTACTTTCGTTTCAATCAGTTCCATTTTCGCTTCCAACGCATCACGTTGGGTCATTAACACTTCCAGATAATCGGCCCTGGCTGATTTGAACAGGTTATCTGCAATAGTAATCGACTGGGTAAGCGCCTGCACCTGCTTTGCCTTCAGGTCATAATTTTTTCCCAGGTTACTGATCTTTGACAGTTTATTGACAACCTCAATGTAAGCGTTCAGAACGGTACGTTCGTAATTGTAAACAGCCTGTATTTGCTTTGCGTTTGCATTGTTGTAAGTCGCCTTTATTGCGTTTCTGTTGATCAGGGGTACCGCCAACTCTCCGGCCAGGTTATACAGTATGGATTCTGGCGTTCTTATTAAATACTTCAGATCAAATGCCTGGTAACCTACACCTGCAACAATGTCTAAAGAAGGGTAAAACCGTGCTCTCGCCACTTTCACATCCAGCTTTGCTGCTGCCAGCTCCAGTTCTGCTTGTTTAATGTCAGGACGGTTGGTCAATAATTGTGATGGGAGACCGGCATGGATCGTGTCTGGCACCAAATCATTATATCCCTGAGAATTTCGCTGAACAGGCTGTGGGAATCTACCCACCAGGAAATTGATCCTGTTCTCCGTTTCCGTGATCTTTTGTTCAATATTGTACTGATAACTTTGGTTTTTGAGCACCTCTGCTTCAAACTTACGCACTGCCAGTTCGGTGGCTTTAGCTGCTTCTTTCTGTAGCTTTACGGTTTTCAGGGCATTTTTTTGGATTTCAATGTACTTTTTTACTACTTCAAGCATGTTATCGAGCGCCATCAGTTCGTAATAAGAACTGGATATTTCGGCAATCAGCTTAGTTACTATGAAATTTTTCCCTTCAATTGTGGACAGATACCTCAATGCTGCTGCTTTTTTGGCATTCCGCAACTTTTTCCATATATCCACTTCCCATGAAACATTGGCAGATATCAAATAATCCGGCAGTGGTTCAGGGAACTCCTTACCGGATTTAATATCAAGGTTTTCTTCAACAGCCCCATTTCTGGTAAACTCGCCCACCTTTTCAGCCCCGGCTCCCATCTTAAGATTTACAAAAGGCAGATATTCCCCTTTTCTGGCTTGTACTTCATTTTCGGCAATGATAATTTCCTGCAAAGTGATATTCAGTTCCTGGTTGTTTTGCAGTGCGGTATCAATCAGGGCTATAAGACTGGTATCGGTGAAAAATTTCATCCAACTAACCTCTGCCGTATTGACTGTATCCTGTACATTATTATAACTTTCAGGAACGCTGCTATTTTCTGTTTTTTGTGACAACATAGGCGCACAGCCTTTGAATACCAGCGAAATACAGATTATCCCTATATAGCTCAATATGCTGTTTCTTTTCATTGTCTTTAATTTCTTTGATTACTCTTTATTTCGACCTTAACAATTTTTTAATTGGCTTGTTAGTAGCCTTCCGCAGGTTTTTTGAGATCATGTTCTAACTTTCTTTTGTATGTTCATTTTCTTCTTCGTTCAGGCCTGTGGGAAAACCAGTACAAACGCTGAGATATTTGTCTCTTGAATGCACATATTCTTCGCTCAGGGGTTCTAAATATTCATCTTTTATGAGTTGACGGCCTTCTATGAGTTTACCGAATATGTAATACAATCCGGGAATAACGATTACCCCGAAAACGGTTCCAATAAGCATACCCCCAAGAGAAGATGAGCCTATGGTACGATTACCAATGGCGCCAGGACCGGTGGCAGTAACCAGGGGTATCAATCCCGCACAAAAGGCAAAGGAAGTCATCAGGATCGGTCGAAAACGCATCCTGGCACCTTCTATAGCCGCATCGATTATGGTCGCTCCCTGATGATGGTTCTGAACGGCAAATTCCACGATCAGCACAGCATTCTTTGTCAGCAAGCCGATCAACATGATCATCCCTACCTGGGCATAAACGTCGTTGGCCAATCCCGTGAGTTTGAGCAGTAAAAACGAACCAAATATTCCGATCGGCAGGGAAAAGATTACCGCTAAAGGCAAGACGAAGCTCTCGTACTGTGCGGCAAGCACCAAATAGACAAAAATGAGCACGATAGCAAAGATATAAATCGCTTCATTTCCCCGTGCGGCTTCATCAAACGAAAGGCCTTCCCAGGCGATGTCATACCCTATGGGCAAAACTTCCTCAGCTACCTCCCGTATCGCTTGTATGGCCTCGCCAGTAGTGTGCCCCCGTGCGGGAAACCCCCTGATGGCAGCCGAATTGTATAAGTTGTAACGGGTAATTTCATTGGGGCCCTGTGTTTTTTTCATCTTCATAAATGATGAATAAGGCACCATCTCATCATATTTATTTTTTACATACAGTTTCTCAATATCCGATGGGAACCTTCGGCTTTCCGGAACCGACTGTGTGTAAACTTTGAAAAAACGGCCAAATCGAATAAACCCTTGCTCATAAGTACTCCCTATCAGAATGTTGAGGTTTTCTATTGCTCTTTCGATAGACACCCCTTTCTGCATAGCAGCTTTGTTGTCTATCTCCAACTCATATTGAGGATAATTGGCCGCATAAAAAGTAAATAAGCCGGACAGCTCTTTTCGCTCGCGCATGGCGTCCATAAATTCACTATTTATTTTTTCAAATTCATGGTAATCTGTAGAATTGGTTTTATCGAGCAGGCGCAGAGAAAAACCGCCGGAAGAACCAAATCCCGGCACAGGAGGTGGTTCAAAAAACTCTATGATGGCTCCAAGATCCTTCGTTTTTTCTTCCATTTCCTCTATGGTCTCACGAACCGATTGTTTACGCTCCGACCAGTCTTTCAGGCTGATCAGGCATGTCCCCGCATTAGAGCCTCGTCCTTCTGTCATGATCTCATAACCGGCCAATGAAACAACCGATTCAACTGCATCAATTTCTTTGCAAACTTTTTGCAGTTCTTGGGCTACCTGATAGGTTAATTCCAGAGTGGAGCCTGGAGGGGTTTGTATAATGGCATAGATTGTACCCTGGTCTTCACCGGGAACAAATCCTGTTGGAACAACTGTGCTTTCCAAGAATATCCCGACACCAAATACCAGCAATATCCCGAAAGTGACCAATCTTCTGTTTGCTATTAATTTCAGCAATCCTACATATCTTCCTGTCAGCTTTCCGAACCCCTTGTTAAAATAGCCTAGCAACCACTTAATCGGTGATCTTTTTCTCGGTTTACCGTGCGTATTCTTCAATATAATGGCACACAGCACCGGTGTAAGCGTAAGTGCAACAATACCCGAAATAACAATGGAAGCGGCCATCGTAATGGAAAACTGCCGGTAGAATACACCTACCGGGCCCGACAAGAATGAGACAGGGATAAATACTGCTGTCATTACCAGCGTAATTGCAATAATGGCGCCACTGATCTCACGCATCACTTGTTGGGTGGCATTGTATGGCGACAGGTTTTCCTTTTCCATTTTGGCATGTACGGCTTCTACCACCACAATGGCATCGTCAACGACAATACCAATGGCCAGCACAAGGGCAAATAAGGTGACCAGGTTGATGGAAAGTCCGATAAACTGCATAAAAAAGAAGGCGCCGATCAGGGATACAGGAACGGCCAGTGTTGGAATTAACGTGGAGCGCCAATCGCCAAGAAAGATAAATACGACTAAAGCTACCAATATAAATGCGTCTCGTAACGTATGCATCACTTGTTCAATAGAGGCACTCAAAAATTGCGATACATCATAACTGATCTTATAATCCATTTTAGGTGGGAATTCCGCTTTTAATTCTTTCAGTTTGGCCTTTACCTGCTTAATGACCTCTTTGGCATTACTGCCGACTGTTTGTTTTAAAACAATGGATGCCGCCGGATGACCGTCAATGTTGGAATAGATGTCAAAAAATTCGCTTCCGAGCTCTACATTGGCTATATCTTTAAGGTAGAGTATTTCGCCTTTTTCATTGGCCCGAATGATGATATTCCCATATTGTTCCGGCTTGTTATACCTTCCCTGATATGTCAGCACATATTCCATCGATTGTGCATGTATTCCTGAACTTTGCCCTAATCTTCCCGGCCTGGCTATGATGCTTTGCTCCGACATTGACTTCATCACTTCTTCTGCCGAGATGTTATATGCACGCATCCGATCAGGTTTCAACCAGATGCGCATGGCGTATTTCCGGCTCCCCAGTATTTGCGCCATCGCTATACCGTTAATTCGTTGTATTTCCGGTATCATTTTGGTATAGGCGTAATTGTAAAGGAGCTTTTCATCGGTATTTTCATCTTCACTGTATAAGTTCACATACATCAACATACTGGGTTGTATAGGTGTGATGATAACTCCTTCCCGCTGAACCAGCGGAGGAAGAAGGGGCATCACCTGATCCACCCTTGTTTTCACCCTTATAACCGCTTGATTAGGATCAGTACCGGGTTCAAATATTATCCGGATGGTAGCTTCTCCTGCACTGGTAGCGTCAGATGCTATGTACCTCATTCCCTGAACACCATTGATAGCCGTTTCCAATGGAATAAGGGTGGATTTAACCAACACATCGGCATTGGAGCCAGGATAGGCAATAAAAATATTTACCGTTGTGGGAGCAATTTCAGGAAACTGTGATATAGGTAGCTGTGTTATGGACAATCCACCCATGAAAACAATGACGAGCGATATGACAATTGCAAATATGGGCCTGTGAAGAATGTTACTGAACATGTTTTTTTTCTTTCTTCTCTTTTCTAATACTTACATTATTCTGCATATAAATCCAGATGTGCCATTACCGAATCTGGATCCATAAATTCATAAGTTATTTCTTCCTTATCTCTTACTTTACGCAAGCCTTCTAAAAGTATCTTATCGTTTTCAGTTAAACCTTCTTTTACCACAAATAGGTGTGGCATTTCCGCTCCTATGGTAATGTGCCTTGTTCTTACTACATTGTTTTCATCTATCACAAAAACATATTTCTTATCCATGATCTCAAAAGTGGCTTTCTGCGGAATCAGCAGTGCGTTTTCGAGCGGTTTGGTCATTAGGATATTACCTGTTTCTCCATGCCTTAACAGCCCTTCCGGGTTGGGGAATGTTGCCCTGAAAGCAATATTACCTGTTTCGTTGTTAAAATCGGCTTCAATGGTGGTAACCACTCCGGGGTATTCAAAAAGCTGATTATTTGCCATTAGTAACTTTACTTGTACCTGGTTGTCTTTATTTATCTTTGTTTTGTAATCCAAATATTCCGCTTCCGGCACATTGAAATACACCCACATTTCACTGTTATCCGATAAAGTGGTAAGCAGTTCGCCTTCATCCAAAAGGCTTCCAAGCCTTACATGGAAGTGATCCATCAAACCATTAAAGGGAGCTCTGATATCCGTAAACCCTAAGCGTGCCTTAGCCAATGCCTGTTCAGCCTTTGCTTTATCAAATCTGGCCTTAGCCAGTGCCAATTCATTAGGAGATACTATATTGTTGTCTGCAAGCGATTTTGTATTTAAGTATTCAATTTCTGCCCCCTTTGCTTCGGCCTGTGCTTTGTGAAATTCGGCACGGTATATGACGGGCAGGACCTGGAACATAAGCTGCCCTTTCCTGACCAACTGCCCTTCATCCACAAAAATCTTATTTAAGTAGCCTCTTTCGAACGTTCTTATTTCAATATGTTGTATGGCATGGATTTGGCATACGTACTCCGTGGTGAGGGAAGTGTCTTTTCTCAACGGGCTGGTAACCAGAAATTTGACTTCCTCTTTTTTATGTTCTTCGTGTTCTGTTCCACAGCCTGCATGGCATAACAAAGCAATCAGGCTTACGAGTATGAGCATTCTTTTCATCAATACTCCAGACATTGAAAATCTTTATTATTAAACAATTAGAAAATTAAAACGGGTATATTTTGTGCTGAGTTTGTAAGCAAAAAGGGTAGATAGAGCCTCAACTTGAAAACCAGCTTAACCTGTTTACATCACCGATGCGTCCACATACTAAATGTAGCGCTTTAAGCAGTAAGTAAATTAATTAAACGCCAAGTAGCAAAGGCTCCTTGATTCAGAAAGAATCAAAGTAGGAATACTTCAAAAAGAAGGTAAAGGGGGGAATGGTAAAGGTAGCACGTTGATAAGGGGACAGACCGGAACGATGGTGCATTTACATTATGTGTTAATTGCTCCTCGTTGGAATAATATCCTCGAAGATTCTCTCGTTTCTTTTTCGCTTTTTTTTCTTCCAGTCCACATTCGTCTCCCGGAAAAGATGTGAAATAGATGTTCAGAGGATCACTGTGGTCACTAACAATAAAACCGGAAAAGCTATCCAGATGTGAATCAAGCGAAGTCTCAACTTGATGATGATTTGACTGAGTATTAAAGGTAAAAGACTCTCCAAATCCAAAAAAGCAGAGAGTGCTACTAATAAAAATTAACGAAAGAATTATTTTTGAGAATTGTTTATCCATAAATATGCAACAGTGGCTTTTACTAAAAGTGTAAATAAAATTATTTTCATGAGTGTAGTAAAATATTCTCACAATTCAACTATTTTTTAAAATTATGCACGGTAATGAAACGACGGTAATGAAACGGATGACTTTCATCTCACAGCTACATTTTGGACAACATAATGGATCGATTTCACATATCTTTCCCCGCTGAAATACTGCGAGGACAAGCTTGATACAATCTCCCTGTTAACCCGACTTTCGCAATTCGCACCGAAAAACGATGATTTTTAGACATATATCGCCTTGAAACCCTTGATTTTGCTAAAGTAGGTTTTCAAAATGCGCTGCAGTGCCTACCGACCCTCTTGACGAGTCCAATAAAAACGGAGAAAATGCTTTCATGCTTTTACGAGCGAAATCAAGGATAAAGGATGGCAAAATGTACCGTTATTGGAGCGTAGTGGAGACCCGTCGAGTGCCTGGCATTGTTTCCGGATGACCCTAAAGAATTGCTCATAATGACCTGTGAGACCATCCATATACAACTGGACAAAAATGGAGGATATTCTTGTTTCTTCCGCCAATGCCCTCAATTCCGGTTTGGTTGCGGTGTATTTGCGCTTGAAGGTGGCAGAATGGGATAAATAAGTTCGGGTTGATCACCGGTCAGTGTTTTGAGAAACGCAACAATCCTGCTTGTTTCATTTTCAGTAAGTTTTATGCCTAACTGATATTCCGCCATCACATTCACCGCCTCACTCAAACTCCACGTGCTTGCATCATGAAAATAGGGCGCTGTAAGCTCAATATTTCTGAGCAGCGGCACCTTGAAAACGTATTTATCATTCTCATCCTTTGTCACGTTATAGCGTCCGAGCGTCTGGGTGTCTTTGTCATAGGGTTTTGCAATGCCAAATTTTTCAAAAGAGTTTCCTCCCACCCCGAATCCGTTATGGCAGCCTATGCATCCTTTTTCCTTAAAAAGGTAGTACCCCGCCTTTTCCTCAGCGGTGATTTTTTCGTCATAACCGTTTAGCCATGAATCGAACCGTGAGTTTGGAGTAGTCAGCGTTTCTTCAAATGCTGCGATGGCATCCGCAACGTTATCTATAGTAATCTTTCCCTCTCCATAGACATCCTTAAACCACCCCACATATTCCGGGATCGATTGCAATACATCTACCGCAAGTTGATAGTTCGAAGCCATTTCCATAGGATTGGCGATAGGGCCTTTTGCCTGCTCCTTCAAATCCCTGGCGCGTCCATCCCAGAATTGCGCCAGATTAAATTTTGAGTTCAGGACGGTTGGTGAATTTATAGGACCAAGCGTCCATTTATGTCCGATAGAAGTCGGCAGATTATCCGCACCGCCCGTAGAAAGATTGTGGCAGGAATTGCACGTAATCCATTCGGATTTAGACAACCTTGGTTCAAAGAATAACTTTTTCCCTAAATCCGTCTTTGCCCTGTTATCGTCAAAATTAATCGGGATCGGCTTGATGGGTTCTTTTGACCGTGAAGATACAGCGCCTCCCTGCATTCTTCCGCCTCTGCCATAGCCGATATTCCGGGGCGGTTCCTCCGCAGAAACCAGTACAGGTAATACAAAGGTAATAGCAGCAAATGCCAACAAACAACACATTGTAGCAAATCTAGTAATCTTCATATATCCTCCTTTTTCGTGTGTAATGAAAACGTAGCCATTAAGTGATCCATAACAACATAATCCCATGTTACCTACAACGATTTTTGTTTAATAATATTTATCAAATGCAAAATTGTCAACAGCATTTATTTGTGTTCATGATTAGTCACGTCACTATTTAAATAAACAAACAAGAGGAACTAAAATACAGAATAAAGAGACAAGGGAAGAATCATTTGTGCGTATATTATAGTGTTTGGTGAAGCCGTAAGAATTAAAAACTTGCTATCTTTAACCTTTCTGATTTAATATCACCCACACAAAAATATTCATATTGGTATTACCAGCGGTAAATGTCCCGCTTAAAAAGGGGAGGAAGGGGGTTGTTTTACGTATAACGAACCGGATATTTATAGTCAAAGAAATCAGATTTTGGAAATTCATGGTAACCCGGAGTTTAATAAACATCTCGTCAGCTCCGCGGCCACCCTCTTTTTAGAGAGAAAAACGGGAAGTCCCCCCTATCAATACGCTTTTGACTATCGTTAAAGAAGATGCGACAGATTTAGAGCATCTGAGTCCGGAACGGTTTGCCCTACATAAACTATATTTTTATTGTGGTAAACAACACACCGGAGGCATACCTTTCGGCGCATGAACTCGCTACAAGATTAGACTTCAAGGAATCAGGAGATATAGAATACCGCGCAGACAATGCCATGTTCTTAACTCACGAGTGGGACACTGTGGTCTCCAGCATCTTCACTGGATAAAAAGAGCTTTTTATGGCTGGTTGCCAGCCGCGAAAACAATCCGGACAAAATTGCCACTTATCAATCAGAATACCCATATTGGAGCTTTAAGGAGATATAATTATGTTAAACAAAATCAACCCGATAAAGACAAAAAGCTGGAACAGCCTCGCTGAACATTTCAATGATATTCAGCATATTCACATGAAAACGCTTTTTGCTGAAGACCCTGACAGATTTAAAAAATTTTCCATTAGATTTAACGACATACTTGTTGACTATTCCAAAAATATCATAACGAACGAAACCTTAAGACACCTTATCGCTCTTGCAAGAGAAACCGGACTCGAAGACGCTATTGGAAAAATGTTTTCCGGCGATGCAATAAATGAAACGGAGAATCGCGCCGTTTTGCATACCGCCTTACGAAACAGAGAAAATACGCCCATCTATGCTGACGGTAAAAATGTAATACCACAGGTAAATGCGGTGCTAAAGAAGATGGAAGCATTTTCGCACAAAATCATTTCCGGGGAATGGAAGGGATTTACCGGCAGGAAGATTACTGACATTGTAAATATTGGCATTGGCGGTTCTGATTTAGGGCCGGTAATGGTCACAGAATGTTTGCGTCCCTATGCCAAAAAAGGCCTATCGGTTCATTTCGTTTCAAATATCGACGGCACGCATATTGTGGAAACACTAAAAACACTGAATCCTGAAACTACCCTGTTCATGATAGCCTCAAAAACGTTTACAACGCAGGAGACAATGACCAATGCGTTCTCCGCAAGGGATTGGTTTTTACAATGCGCAAAAGATCACGCACATGTTGCAAGGCATTTTGTCGCTATCTCAACAAATACGGAAAAAGTGGAAGCGTTTGGTATTCACAGGGACAACATGTTTGTATTCTGGGACTGGGTTGGGGGCCGTTATTCGCTCTGGTCGGCAATCGGCTTGTCTATAGCCTGTTTTATCGGTTATGAAAATTTTAGTGAATTGCTGCAAGGCGCCTTTGAAATGGACAACCATTTCAAAACCGCTCCGTTTGAAAAAAATATTCCGGTAATACTTGCGCTTATTGGAATATGGTACAACAATTTCTTTGGCGCACAAACAGAGGCTATTCTGCCCTATGACCAATACATGCGCCGGTTCCCCGCATACTTCCAGCAGGGTAATATGGAAAGTAACGGGAAATCTGCAGACCGGAGCGGTGATAAGGTAAATTACCAGACAGGACCCGTTATTTGGGGCGAGCCGGGGACAAACGGACAACACGCCTTTTATCAGTTAATCCATCAGGGTACAAAATTAATCCCTGCTGATTTTCTAGCACCTGCAATCAGCCATAACCCCATTGGAGAACACCATAACATTCTTTTATCAAACTTTTTCGCACAGACGGAGGCGCTTTTAAAAGGGAAAACAAAAGATGAAGTCATCGAAGAATTGAAGAAAGAAGGCAAAGGTGATAATGAAATACAAAGGTTAGCCCCGCATAAGGTATTTGAAGGAAACAGACCCACCAATTCCATTCTATTCAAAAAATTAACCCCAGGGACGCTAGGCAGTTTAATTGCCCTGTATGAACACAAAATATTTGTACAGGGTGTTATCTGGAACATCTTCAGTTTTGATCAATGGGGGGTTGAGTTAGGAAAACAACTCGCAAAAAAAATATTACCGGAATTAACGGATAACAAACCGGTAGCCACCCACGATTCATCAACAAACGGTTTGATTAATGCCTATAAGGAAATGCGGTAATAGGTCATGTATAGTACCTTAAAAGGTATTTCTTTGCACTTTTTGTCATTAGAATTTGTTTCGTATTTCGTACTTAGAATTTCGTATTTTTTATTTCTTGCTTGCTTGTTTGGTTCTGAACTATGCCAGGTAGGGGGCGAAACATTTGCCATAAATTTGCATAACGTTTATAACCAAACTGGCAAATGCTTCGCCCCTACACTTGCGGCAAACATCGCTATTATTGGAATTTTTCAAAAAACTAAAGTGTTACCATTTTTTTACTTTAGTTGTCCTTTGCGCTTCCAGTTTTCGTCGTAAATAGTAATGTTACCGCCACTCTCTTTCAAATATCCCTTACGTTTTCCCTGCTCGTCATAAATGTTATAATAGTGTACCGATTCTTGCTGTACTGCAGTAGCGCACCCGGCAAATGCCAACAGAAATAGCAAAGAGATTGATATATACTTAAACATGTGCCGCATCTTTATCCCCCCCCTTTCTTCTATCAAAATTTTGGGTTCACTCCCATTTCCCATAGTAAAATCCCCGACCTTTGGGAGTATCGCACCAGATCGAAATATTGAGTGGCTTATGTGTAAAAGGATTAAATTTACTACCATCAGATTTTGTAAATTGCATAGCACCGACATGAT
>NZ_CAADGZ010000101.1:0-12797 GCF_900696675.1 uncultured Candidatus Kuenenia sp.
AGCCTTTTAAAGCATTTGTATCAACGGCTAAACTTTTCCAATCGTTTGGGAAGAAAGTTCTTAGAAGATCCCAATCTTCTCTCATCATGGCTTTATCCTCCTATAGAGTGATTAGCGGGATAATTAATATAAAAATACCATGATGAATAAAATTTGTCAATAAAACAAGTTAGCGCTTATGCCCCCTGCACCCCCGCCAGCGGGGGACATAGTTTGAACAACAGGAGCATTCCCGATTTTTGGTTAACTAATTGTACAAGGAACAGCCCCTTGGGCATTTACAACGCCAACAATATCAATCCCATTATATGCGAAGAACCCTTTTACATCGTCTCCAGCAATTTCATATTTAAAATCTCTGCAGATCAGATTTATTCCAATATTTCATTAATCTCTTTTTCAAAATCCTGTTCCGATACATAGCCGATGTGTTTGTTAACTTCTTTTCCGTTCGTATCGTATATAATTGTTGTTGGAAATCCCAGTAAGCTGAATCCTGAGGTAATATCCTCCCCCGCAAGATAATTTGTATACGTTACGTTCCATTTTCTTAAAAATGGCGGTACTACCTGCTCACCGTTTTCATCGAAAGCAATCCCAATAATTTCTACCTTGCCATTGTATTTTTTTTGTAAACTGCTAAATCCTGGCAATTCTTTTCTGCAGTATGGACACCATGTTGTCCACATATTTACCAGAACCACCTTCCCTTTATTGTCAGAAATAATATTTTCCAAATCATCAAGATTAATGCGGCTAATTTCATTGGCATAGGTTGTTTCACAGCATAAAAACAACATCATTATAAATAATACATTGCGGCATGCACGTTTAAATACGTTATTATTCACCGTCCCCCCTTTCATAGAAGCATAAACAATACAATTTAGTTAATTAGCCTTTGTAACGTTTTTCAATAAATTGAATTTTCCCTACTCTTCTCTTGTGACGTTCTTCTCCGTTAAATGTGGCGCCTAAGAATGACTGGACGAGTTCAATGGCTAGTTTTAATCCTACTATACATGCGCCAAGCACAAGTATGTTCATATCATCATGTTCCACGCCCTGGTGAGCAGAATAGGTATCGTGGCAAAGCCCGGCACGAATACCAGGAATCTTGTTTGCCGCAACAGAAGCTCCAACACCACTACAGCAAATCAAAATACCCCTATCGGCGCTCCCATCTAGTAATTTTCTGCCAACCGCTTCTGCATAATCAGGATAATCTACCGGTTCTGTACTGTATGTGCCTACATCAATTAACTGGTACTCCGGTTTATCAAAATGTGCTATAAATGATTTCTTTAACCATAAACCGGCATGGTCGGATCCAATGGCAATTTTCATTTTATCGTCACACAAATAAGGTTTTCAAAAGATGAATAATAAGGATTTATACATTTTAAATAAAAATTCGTTGCAAGGTGGCACGGTCAAACAAGTTTGTCCGTGCCAATCCGCCCTAATTGAACGTTTAGGAATTTCAATATTAATGTTTTTTAGTTCAGTATTGGTTCCGCATTATCATAGGGAAATTCAGGGTCAATACTGCTGATTGAACGTAAGATGTTCCACCATATATTATCCGGGCTAGGATAGAATACCATTTTTTCAGTTGCGGTACCCACCGTCCAGCACTTCGTCTCAATTTCAGATTCAAGCTGTCCGCCCGACCAGCAGGCACAACCAAGATAAAGACGAAAAATATTATCCGATACATTTTTACGAGACATAAACGCATTGAAACATCCTTGATTTGAACCTAAATAAACCCCTTCACATATTTTCACACAATTATGTGTTTCATTTTTAAAGTTGCCGTGAAGATAGAACATATTGTTTGTATCGACAGGGCCTCCAAAAAATATTTCTTTATCCTTTGTCTTGGTATTGGCAGAAGAAACAAATATTTCCTGTCCTTTTTTCCCTAATGTTTTGTTTAATATTAAACCCAATGTCCCTCTTTTGCTATGTTCGCATATTAGCACTACTGTCTGCATAAAATTCGGATCGGTGCCCTGCGGATTAGCAATAAGTATTGATCCCTTGCCAACATCTATTTCCATTATCCATAACTCCTATTCATTCTTATAAATCAATATCTGAATTTCTGCAATCTTGTATTACCTGGCAACCTGAAAACTACTGACAGCGCAAAAATAGAATAAAACTGACAAATAGACTAATCATTCTATGGTATGTTTTAGAGAAATACAAAGTATTTATCTATATTCATTCACGGTTTATTTGTAGTTTAATTATAAGATTCAGCGCAACAGTTTAGTTTTAAAAATTCCATGAATTGCCGCTGCTGAACTATCCCAAATTGTAGGGTCGAAGCATTTGCCTCCTTTGGGTTTGAACGCATTTATGACAATTTACGGCAAATGCCTCGACCCTACACTGCGATTATTGGAATTTTTCAAAGAACTAAAGTGTAACCCCCGAATTAATTTTTAGCCAGATACCTTTTTTTTAAAAAAGCAAACGGGTGCATTCCCGATTGTTTGTAAGCGTTCATGGAGTCGGGGCAAAACAACCCTGACAGGGTTTGAAACCCTGTCAGGGTTAACACTACTGCAACGTTTCATTGAAACATGGCGGAAATCACAAAAAATCGGGAATACACTCTATCTGTTAAGCAAACTGTTACGATTCATCTAAAAAAGCGTAACACTTTAGTTCTTTGAAAAAAAACGCTCGTTCCAAAGCTCCGGCTTGGGAACGGGATTGTTTGAGAAGCTCCAGCTTCGAATGAAAAAGAGAATGGGCCCATGTCCGCTTATACTTTTCAGTATGTTATCAAGATATTCGGCGTCCTATTTTGAGCCGAATAATGCTTGCTGAGTGGAAGCGAGAGCTTCCAATACCATTGCGTTCCCAAGCCGGAGCTTTGGAACGAGCATTTTTGTTTTTTCAAAAAACTAAAGTGTTACAAAAAAGCCGATACCACCCGATTGAATTCTTCCGGACGTTCTCTCGTCAACCAGTGCCCGCATTTATGGATAACATGCAGCCGTGCGTTTTTAATTAATGAGGCCGCCTGTTGTGCATAGTACAAAGGAACAAGGGAATCATATTCTCCGTGAAGCAATAATGTCCTTGTCTGTAATTCATGAAAACGTTGTGCGTAACACGTTCGCATGCCATTCCATAATACCTCATTCCTTAGCCATGAAAAGAATGCCTTTTCAATGCATGAACGTTGTGCGACCGTATATATTTCATGCACCAGTTCTTCAGAAATCAACCGGCGGTCATGGAATGTTTTTTGTAAACAACCTCTGATAACAAAATGGCTTCTCCTCATGCATTCACAGATAATTTTGCTAAAAAACGGCATATGTAATAATAAATACGATAACGTATGATAAGGAGCCTTGTGTTGTAATCCATAACTGCCAGCCAAAACAATACTACTTACGCGTTCAGGGAAAATAAGGGTATATCCCAGCGCTGCAGCACCTCCCATTGAAAGGCCAATGAGGCTCGCCTTTTGTAGTTGCCATGCGTCCATCAAGCGGCTAAGGCAATCTATTAACAGGTCATTGGTATAATTGCCCGTAAAGGCGGAGCTCTGCCCGTATGATGGCCAGTCGGGCGCAAATACTTTATATTTTTGCGATAAATGGGAAATAATATATTTCCACGAAAGCATGGCGGAATTTGTACCCCCTCCATGAAGAAGTATAACATTTCTGTCCCCTTCGCCGGCTACGAAGTAATGTATTGTTGCGGAGCCAACCTTTATCCAGTTCTCTCTCATAGACATATAAAATATACAGCGCAGCAAAGCTGCAACCAAAATGTAGAGACGCACGGCCGTGCGTCTCTACTTTAGCCACGAAGAACACAAGGCACGAAGAAAAACTTACAAAAAAAGAGGTTTTTACAGGGTAATTCTATAGTATCTGAAAAATTGCACAAATATAACTAAATTCTGCAGTAGGATACAGATTTACTTAGAAAAGGGAACCACAGATTACACAGATTACAAGGATAAAAAAATTCGTAGTGATACGGGGCGCCGTGTCTATACATTGTGTTGCGTGCGGAGAGAAAGAAATTCCCTTGAATGCATTGTAAATAAAGGTAAAATGAGATGGAAAAATATTTTATTGAAGAAAAACACACGAATTCCCTTAATCAACCATTCCTAATGCACAGAATAAGAAAGCCGTTATTGCCCCTTTACCTTCACATCCCCTTTTGTTCTAAAAAGTGTGATTATTGCGATTTTAACTCTATTGTATCAGAAGCAGATATAATCGACCGTTATATAAATGCCCTTGAAAAGGAGTTAAATGCCTTTGCGGAGAGATATGCCTGCGATACCGTGTACGTTGGCGGAGGAACACCCACAATATTAAATGAAAACCAGATAAAGACCCTACTTCATAGTATCAGGAGATGTCCTGAAAATGCCGATGCGCTGGAATACACGGTGGAGGCAAATCCTGGCACTCTGACGAGAGGCAAAGTAAGGTTGTTGAAGGAATACGGCGTCAATCGCATAAGCGTGGGGGTGCAATCATTTCAGGATAGGTATTTAAACTTTCTTGGCAGAATACACACAAGTGCAGTTGCAGTTCAAAGCATAGAGTTGATTATCTCCGAGGGGTTTAAAAATGTCAATATTGACTTAATCTTTGGATATCCGGGGCAGACATTGGATGAATGGATACGGGATTTACGAATGGCTGTGGAATTGCAACCGGAGCATATATCAACGTATGCCCTTACCTATGAGGGAGAGACTCCGTTAGCAAAAAAGGCAGTAAATGGCGCTATTAGTAAATTAGATGAAGAGATTGAATTAAAAATGTATAAAACGGCTATACGTTTTTTGCATGAAAATAACTATTGTCATTATGAAATATCAAATTTTGCCAGGCCTGGTTACGAATGTGTCCACAACATAAATTACTGGAATAATAAGCGGTATATAGGCATTGGCGCCGGCGCATGTTCCTTTCTTGATGGTGAAAGAACTATGAACGAAAGGAATGTGCTGCAATACATAAAGGCAATAGAGGACAACACAGAGGTAAAGGTGTTTCGTGAATCTTTGCCGCAGCGCAAATATGCATCTGAAACTATTGTGATGGCCTTGCGTATGCTTCGTGGTATTTCCGGAACTGAATTTTATGACCGTTTTGGTTATAAAATCGAGGATCAATTTGGAACACAGATGAAAGATTTGCAATGCCTTGGATTGGTGAATTACGATGATAAAAGGCTGAAACTGACGGAAAAAGGCTTATTTGTGGCTGACAGTGTTATGTCGGAATTTTTATAACGGTTGTTTTTTAGGAGTAACAAAATTGATTAGTGCTACTGAAATGAAGAAGGGTGGAGTGATAAAACTCGATAATGATCTGTATGTGGTGGTAGAATCTCAGCACGTAACCCCTGGCAATTGGCGTGGTATGGTACAGGCCAAATTGAGGAATTTAAAACAGGGAAATATTGTTCAGAAGCGCTTCCGGTCAACTGATAAGGTTGAAGATATCTTTCTCGAATACCGCACTATGGAGTATTTGTATAAGGAAGGCGATAGCCACTGCTTCATGGATACGGAAAATTATGAACAAGTAATGTTGCCTAAAGAAGCGGTGGAAGATGCAATTCCTTACATGAAACTGAATACACAGGCAAGAATAGCTTTTTATGAAAATAAGGCGCTGTCGGTAGAGCTTCCTACTTCCGTTGTGTTGGAAATAGTTGAGACAGATCCCGGGATGAAAGGAGATACCGTCGTGAATGTTTATAAACCTGCTACCCTGGAAACAGGACTCATCATAAAAGTGCCGCTCTTTATAAATACCGGAGAAAAGGTAAAAGTAGATACAAGGACCGGTGAATTCCTGGGCAGGGAATAGTTACCGTCATTATTTAAATGTTTAGTACCTTATCAGTAATTTCTTTGCTTTTTTGGACAAAATATTTAATGGTGAAATCCGATAACTGTGAAATCAGAAATACGAAGTACGAAATACGAAACAAATTCTAATAACAAAATGATTTGAAATTCTAAAAAAGTGCATCTTTCGGATTTCGTGCTTCATATTGTTGCCTGCCTGTACGTGATCGCGCGCAGACAGGGATGTTTTGTATTTGTTTTGAATGTTATGATTTGTTATTAGAATTTGTTTCGTATTTCGTGTTTTTAATATCTTATTTGGTTCTGGCTATGCCAGCTAAGGCAGCCAGATTTAAATATACGGAGTTCTGAAAGAGAATGAGGAGAAAATGGGCATAGAAGATTCTATAAGGACGTATGGCGCAAAGATTGATGATATGCTCAGGGAACTGATTCCCGTAAACGAAAAAAACTATCTCAGCGAGCCTATATGGTATCACATGAACACAAAAGGCAAACGGGTACGCCCGGCAATATGTCTTATCACGTGTGAAGCATTGGGCGGCAATCCTGAGAATGCGTTAAGCTTTGCCCTTGCGATAGAAGTGTTGCATAACATGTTTCTTATGCATGATGATATTGAGGATGGCGATACCGTAAGGCGGGACCAACCCACCGTATGGGTAAAATATGGAACGGCAAATGCAATAAACGCCGGCGATTATCTTCTTGCATGCGCCTATAAAAGCACGCTTGCAAGTCCCGTTGCTCCGGAAAAACGCTTAAAATTATTAGAGGCATTGACGTTGACCTATGGGAAAACGGTGGAAGGTCAGGCCCTTGATATTAACGCACGCGCCGCAGAAAGTTTTACTGTGGATGCATATATGAAAATGGTGGAACTTAAGACGGGTTATTATCTTGCCTGCGGAATGGTGGGCGGCGCTATTGTTGCCGGTGCCTCAAACGAAGTGGTCGAAAAGATATGGATGCTTGGCAAAAACATGGGGCCTGCATTCCAGATACGGGACGATCTTATTGACCTGACGCATGGAAAAGGACGTGGAGGGGTTATCGGTTCTGATATAAAAGAGGGGAAAGCCAGTTTCCTCTATTCATATGTTTTACAAATTGCTTCCGGGGAACAAAAGAAAAAACTGCGCGAAATTATGTTAAAACCACGGGAAGAAACAACTGTTGATGATATAGAATGGGTGCTTGATGTGTATAGAAGATATGATGCGATGAAATATGCCCAGGATTATGCGGAAAATCTGGTGCAACAAGCATACAAAACAATTAATGAGATACCCGTTGACGATAAAACAATATTCAAAGAAATAGCATCTTTTATGGCACAGCGCATGTCGTAATATCCACCGGGGAAAAGAGTTTTCCGCGAAGAATGGTAAAGAGGGGCGGCAGTAACTTGAATAATTTAATCAACCGGCTTGCTATCGGTGCATATGTGTATCCCGGCTGGCATGCGTGCCCTGAACGTGACCGTAATTTCCCTCCTGGCTGGTGCGAGTGGAATCTTGTACTGAACGCGCCTCCCCGTTTTGCAGAACACAATCAACCTCGTATCCCGTTGTATGGGCCATACGACGATTCACTCCCTTCCTCCTCACAAAAACAGGTCTGTCTTGCCCGTGAATACGGGATCGATTTTTTTATCCACGGATTTTTCTGGTCAAGAGGAAAACGGGTATTGGGCGCGGCGCTTGATAACGGTTTTCTCGGCAAAGGCGGGGGCGGCGATTTCCCGTTCTCACTTATGTGGGCGAATCGAATGCCACGTGGTGTTTTGCCTGTCAGGCATGATCAAGGACCGGAAATAGATCCAGGTAGATTGGTATATACCGACCCCGATGATTTTATGGAATTGATTCAATATCTTGAAGAAAGATATTTTTCAAGGACGAACTATTTTCTCATTGATAATATGCCGTTGTTTTCCATTTTCGACAGCGCCTTTTTTTTACGGCAACTGGGAGTTGACCTTGCCTGCAAAGCTATAAAACGGGCGAAAGAGTATCTTGTGAGAAAAGGATACCGTGGACTACACATCATGGCAATCAATCCGCCGGCGACAATGATCATGGAATTTAAAAAAGCAGGCTTTGACAGTTTAAGCCACTACGTGTGGCTGCCTGAGTGGAAAGGAGGGTATCTGCAGGATTATGGCGAACTGACCGATATCCGAAGCTGTGAATGGAACTATTTTGCCGAAAGATCAAACCTTGCCTATTATCCTTCCGTGTCTCCCGGCTGGGATGCTTCGCCACGCGGAGAATTACACGGAAACCAAAAACCCTTCCGCTATCCATGGTGGCCAATTGTGGTGAATGAACATCCGGGACTATTTTCAGGATTTCTCAGGAAAGCAATACATTATACAATGAGAAACAACACTACTCCGCTTTGTTTTATAGCGTCATGGAATGAGTGGAGTGAAGGGCATTATCTGGAACCTGACGTCCGTTTTGGCGCAGCATGGCTTGAAGCGGTGAGAAAGGAAAAACACAATGCCATCTGAATGGGCCTTCGTGTCTGTTGACATGGAAATTGCGATTATCTGTGGCGCTGAATGCCTTCTCTGTCCGCGCGACTCAATAACACGGCGAACAGGCATGATGAGTGAAGAAACATTTAAAGCGATAAGCAAAAAACTCATCAGGGAAGGAAGCCTCATAACGTTTTCCGGCATGGGAGACCCATTATCGCATCCGATGGTATTTGAATGGATACGGGAACTACGCGGTAGTGGGGGCGATGTTGGCATTGTTGTTAATCCGGCATCGTTAGGGGATACTATTTCTCCTGCGCTTGTTCAGGCAAGGCCAAATGTCATCACACTCTCTTTTCCCAGTTTGAGAAAAGATGTTTTTGAAATATTGTGCCCGGGAACGCCTTATGATCAGGCGATAGAGCGGGCTATGGAGTTGATAAATCTATCTGCAGGAAATGTCGGACTCCGAATCACGGGGATACTTACAGAAATGAATCAGGATGAGCATGAAGCGTATGAGCGCTTCTGGAGGGACATGGGTATTCCTTCATCCATGGTTGCCTGCCATGGCCGCGGCGGCAATGTAAGGGCGCCAGGCGTATATGAGCGGCGTGACTATGGAACTAAAACGCGGAATTGCGGGCTTTTCAGGTATCATACGTTTATTACGTGGGAAGGAAATGTACTTGCATGCTGCCATGATCTTTCCGGCGCCGCTTTGTTGGGGAATCTCGTTGACAGCGATATTTGCGAAATCGCTGCCCGCAAAAGAAAAATGTTGAACGATGGAATATCCTTTACTGTGTGTATGCAATGCGATGAACCATTAAGAAATTTAAATCCGCCTATTGAGGATATGCCTCCACAAAATAGAAAAGAGCGAAGGACGTTTTTCCGGAAAATGAAATTAAAAAACAGGCAACAATTTCAAAACTCCTAAGCTGGCATAGCCAGAACCAAAAAAGCACGAAATACGAAAATCGTCATAAGCTTATAATAGACCAATTTCACCATTAAATATTTTGCCAAAAAGCACGCACTGACGAATGGAAGTGTGCAAAGAAATTACTGCTCTGAGATACATTCGTTCATTGCTTTTTCATAGGCTTTGTATGCATCATTGTTAAAAAGCACAAATCGCACCAGACGAATGCCTGAATGATTTTTTAAATACCCGATTACCGTTTTCAATGCGATTTTCGAGGCTTTATCAATGGGATATCCGTATGCGCCGGTACTTATTGAAGGGAATGAAACGCTTTTGACGGCATGATCAGAGGTGGCTTTCAGACTATTTCGATATGCGTTTTCAAGCAGCACCTGTTCATTTTTCTCCCCTCCCCGGTAAACGGGGCCGACTGTATGAATAACATATCGCGCTTTTAAATTTCCACCGGCAGTCACCCTTGCCTCTCCGGTTGGACACCCCCCGATTTTTTTGCATTCTTCCAGTATTTTGGGTCCGCCCACCCTATGTATTGCGCCATCGACCCCGCCACCGCCTAAAAGCGTAGTATTTGCCGCATTTACAATTGCATCAGTATCCTGCAGTGTAATATCGCCTATGGTAAGTTCAAGAGTAGAATCATTAATAATAATTTTTGACATAATATGATGCCTTAAAAAAAGTACAAAAAAAATAGAATCACCACGGAGTAAGCAGTTGACAGAGATGCTGATAACGCCGTATAGTGTGGAAATTATTGCAGAGTGTACACTATTTTGAAAGAAATAACAAATCGGGGATTTTAGCATGGATGTAAGAAAAGCTATTCAAAAACGCCGCAGTATAAGAAAGTTCAAACCGGATCAGGTCCCGGATGAATTGATACTACAACTATTGGAAAGCGCCAGGCTTGCGCCTTCTGGTTCAAACACGCAACCGTGGAGGTTTATCATTGTTAGAGATAGTGAGACAATTAAAAAATTGCAGACTGCTGCATACAACCAACGTCATGTTGGCCAGGCGCCGGTTATTATAGCGTGCTGCGCTGATAGAAAGGCTTTTGGAGAATTTCCCCAGAGGATAGATGAGCTGATTGAAGCAGGCGCTTTACCTGCAAAATCGCGGGAAGTATTTGTCCCGTCGTTAAAAAAAGGGGGGTTGGATCCAGATATAAAGTGGCACCTGTTAATAGCCGCAACGGGAAATACCGATATCGCAATTGAGCACATGGTTTTGCAGGCGGTTGAGTTGGGGTTGGGTACCTGCTGGGTGAGATGGTTTGAAGATAACAAGGTGAAAGAGATTTTAGAAATACCACAAACCATTGAAATTATTGCATTACTTCCCATCGGTTATCCTGATGAGACACCCCCTCAACGGCCAAGATTCAGTCTGGATAAAATTACTTATTATGAAAAGTATGGCTTGGGAAAAGGGCGCCAGTAAATAACCTTGACAACGACATATGAACAACTCACGACTAAAATGAAGTGGAAGTATCCCTGTGGTAACGAAAGAGATAGCAAAAAGCTAAAGTATTACGATTTTCCAAAAAACCAGATTATTACACTATTGTTTATCATTATCCCATTAACCCTTTTTTAGCAGGTGATTTTGTATGAAGATCAATATGATTATTTTGTCTTTTATAACAATGTTTATTACACAAACAGCATCATCCGCCGGCAACCAGACGACAAACAGCGCTCTCAATGATCAGGTTTCGGTAGAGGTTGTCGTCTATAATAACAACATGGGTTTCATAAGAGACACGAGAAATATCACCCTTCCTGTGGGTGAAGGGGAGTTATATGTGAGTGATATTGCGTCACAGATTATTCCTCAAACAGTCTCTGTTGCTTCTTTGACTGAACCTGACAAATTTTCTTTACTGGAACAATCGTTTGAATATGATCTTATAAATACAAATAAACTGCTTGATAAATATGTGGGGAAAACAATTAAACTTCAGATATGGAATAAATACAATGACAGAAAGGATACAATCGCGGCTACGCTGCTGAATAATACCGATGGCCAGATTTTCGAAATAGACAATGAACTATACTTAGAGCATCCGGGGATAAAAATCCTGCCGGAGTTGCCGGACAAACTGTTTACGGTACCTACACTCACGTGGCTTTATAAAAATACATCGGAAAAACCCCACACACTGGAGATTTCTTATCTGACGAATAATATGAACTGGCATGCGGATTACCTTATGACCATCAACGAAGAGGAGACAGCCGCGCAATTATCCGGATGGGCAACAATAAACAATCAGAGTGGTGTACTGTATAAGAATGCCAGGTTTTCACTTGTGGCGGGAGATGTTCATCGTTTACCGGATGTTCAAAGAAAACGCGCCTTTGCAATGGCAGAGATGCAGATGGCGGTATCCCAGCAATTCGAAGAAAAGGGGTTTTTCGAATATCACACCTATAGTTTACAACGAAGTACTACCATCGGAAATAATCAAACAAAGCAAATTCGTTTATTTGATGCATCGAATGTAACGATTCGGAAGGAATTCCTTGTACACGGAAACATGTATTCATATACAAGACCTTTTAGGGATGAAAAACAAAAACAAGACGTAAATGTCCTTTTAAACTTTAAAAATACGAAGGAAAGTAATCTAGGTATGCCTATCCCCGGCGGCGTTATTAGATTCTTTAAACAAGACAAAGACGGCGCCATTCAGTTTATCGGCGAAGACCAAATAAATCATACACCGGTACATGAAGAAATAAAGGCAAACATTGGAAAAGCATTTGACGTAACCGTTGAACGAATACAGACAGATTATAAACAGATCACCACAAAAATCCACGAAACAGAGTGGGAAATTTCGATAAGAAATCATAAAGAAGAAGATATAGTAGTTGGTATTGTTGAGACGTTGCCAGGAAACTGGAGTATTATAAGCAATAGTCATCCGTATAAGAAAACAGACGCATTTACCATACGCTTTGATATTGAAGCACCCAAAGGCAAAGAAGTGAAGGTTTCATACCGCATAAAGGTGGGATTGTAATGTAACGTGAAAAGGATTACGGTTGCAGCGGAATGATGACCGGCCCGAAAATAAGACTACAAAAAATAGCTCAAGCACTGGTACTGCAATATAATATAGCTATAAAACCATTTTCATCGTTTCTGGGTGTTGCAAATGCAACATGATGACTGATGACTTATTTTGTCATTATAAGTGGAAGCGGATTATAAATACGATGCTCTATCCATCATACCAAAATCACATGCTTGTCATTACAAGGGCATCCGCTTGTCGTTGCAAGGGTATACGCTTTGTCATTGCAAGGGTCTCTCAGCTTGTAATTGCGAGGGTCTCCGCTTGTAATTGCGAGGGTCTCTCAGCTTGTCATTGCGGGGGTATCCGCTTTGTCATTGCAAGGGTCTCCGCTTGTAATTGCGAAGGTATCCGCTTTGTAATTGCGAGGGTCTCTCAGCTT
>NZ_CAADGZ010000102.1:0-12730 GCF_900696675.1 uncultured Candidatus Kuenenia sp.
ACATGCATTCCCGCAGAACGTAGGAATGAGAAGAAAAATTTATGGCTATTCATGTTATAAACCTCCCGGATTTCCTCCGCAGACAATTCCACCCCCTTAATCCCCCGCCAGCGGGGGACAAGGCTTGCCACATCCCTTGCAGCGTTGTTTTGCCCCAATCACACAAACGGTTACAAAAAATCGGAAATGCTCCTCGCGATATCCTTCGGCTTCCCTTGCAATATGCGGTATTACAGTCATCAACCTGAATAATGAGACCTCCCAAGTTCATTTATGTACCTTTCCCGGTCATACCGCCACTCTCAACTCCGACGACTTGATGTAGAGACGCATTGTATGCGCCTCTACATCAAGAGTAACAACAGAATAAAGTCACTGACAAAGGCAGCCTAATTTATTGAAATGCAATTTTCAAACAGCTAAAATGCTGGAAACGAGTTAAGCTGAAAAGAACTCCCCTTGCTGATTCCCTATTTATGCTGGTTTGCACAAATATATCATACTTATATTTTTTCAGAATGCCCAAAAAATTGCTTGATTCAGAAAGTTATTTACTGTATTCTAACCCCTACTTTAGCTTGTCCTTATGGTTATCTTATATACGCCATATTTTTAGAAAGGAGAAAGTTGTATGAATAAACAGGAGTTAGTTGAGTATGTTGCGAATGAATGTAGTGTTTCTAAGACTTGCGGAGAAAAGGCGGTAAACGCTGTATTGAACGGCATCAAGCAGGGAGTAAAGAAATCGAACGAAGTGCGTCTTATTGGTTTCGGAACCTTTTCAGTAAAAGAAAGAAAAGCACGAAAAGGAAGGAATCCCCAAACGGGAGCAGTTATTAATATTAAGGCAAGCAAAACTGTTAAATTCAGCGTAGGACAAGATTTTAAAAAGGTTGTAGCAAAAGGTGGTTCCGCTTCAACAGGAAAAATGAAAAAGAAGTAATAATTACATATACATTTACTATTATTGTTAAAAAAAGCAGGCTGAAAAGCCTGCTTTTTTTAACAAAACATTATTTGCGTAACGAATCTTCGTATCTTTATGGAATTGCTACCTTTTCAGGGTTCTGTTGCCTGCGTGTGGTTCTCCTTTCATTCTCCGTAAGAAATTTTTTTCTTAATCGAAATGTTTTAGGAGTAATTTCAACCAGCTCATCGTCTTCAATATATTCAAGTGCCATTTCTAGTGAAAATTCTCTGTGCGGAGACAACTTAACGCTTTTCTCTCCGGTAGCCTGTCGGATATTCGTAGCCTTCTTCTCCCTTATCACGTTAACCACAATATCATTCTGTTCACAATGCTCACCAACTATCATCCCTTCATACACTTCTTCACCGGGTTTAACAAACATTATTCCACGATCATGTAAACCCTCCAAAGCGTATGCCGTGGCCTCACCAGCAGCCATAGAAACCAATACGCCCTGCGTCCTGTGCACTATATCTCCTTTGTAAGGTTCGTAATCATAAAAATTATGATGCATAACCGCCTCGCCCCGCGTAGAACTCAACAAACGGTTTCTCAAACCGATTAATCCACGCGAAGGCGCCTTAAATTCAAAATGTGTATATTGTTTTTCCGTCTTCATGCTGACAATTTCACCCTTTCTAGCCCCCAGAAGAGAAATCGCCTGTCCCTCCATTTCTTTTGGCACATCTATAACCACATACTCCATCGGTTCCATTCTCTTCCCGTCTATTTCCTTAAAAATTACTTTCGGTTTTGATACCTGCAATTCATATCCTTCCCTGCGCATGTTTTCGATTAATATTGAGAGATGTAATAATCCCCTTCCTGAAATGCAAAAAGCATCTGGCGAAGCTGTTTCGTCCACCTTAAGGGCAACGTTTGCACGTAATTCCCTAAACAATCTCTCCCTCAAATTTCTGCTGGTAACAAATTTTCCGTCCTTACCACAAAACGGAGAATTATTAACGGAAAATACCATGGAAAGGGTCGGTTCATCAATATGTATCAACGGCATTGCTTGTGGATTTTCAACAGAAGTAATCGTATCACTTATATCAATATTCTCAATTCCCGTTAATGCTATGATGTCTCCCGCCATTGCCGACAGCGTTTTTTCCCTTGATAACCCCACAAACGCAAACAGATCAGTAATTTTATGCAAGGATTGTTTTCCTGTCTTATCAATTCTAACAACTTGCTGGCCGGTGGTAATTGTGCCGGAAAAAATCCTGCCAATTCCAATCCTGCCGACATAGTCATTATAATCAAGCGATGCTATCTGCATTTGCAATGGGAATTCAGCGTCATAACATGGTTTTGGAACAAATTGTATAATTGCATCAAGGAGTGGTCTGATATCGCTGCTTTCATCATCAAGCGATAATTTGGCATAGCCGTTTCGTCCGCTTGCATATACAATTTTAAAATCCAATTGTTCGTCGTTGGCATCAAGGTCCACAAAGAGATCAAACACTTCATTGATTACATCCTGACAACGGGCGTCAGGACGGTCTATCTTGTTAATTACAACAAGAGGATTCAGGTTATAACCAAGGGCTTTTCGCAGTACAAACCTGGTCTGAGGCATGACCCCCTCTGCCGCATCAACCAGCAGCAACACACCATCCGCCATTTTGAGCACCCGCTCCACTTCTCCGCCAAAATCAGCATGTCCTGGCGTATCTATTATATTTATTTTCACTCCTTCGTAATTAATAGCAGTATTTTTTGCCAGTATGGTTATACCACGCTCACGCTCAAGGTCATTCGAATCCATGATTCTTTCACTATGCTGAATCTGCTGATTCACCCTAAACGTACCGCTCTGCTTAAGCAATTGATCAACCAGAGTCGTTTTGCCGTGATCAACATGGGCGATAATAGCTACATTACGAACATTATCTCTTACCGTTTTTGCCATTCTTTTCCTCAAATTTCTTATGGAAACATTACAATGCTTCTCTTGTGAACTCAAAATAAAAAAGCCGCTACGAATAACGAAGCGGCATAGAATAAGATTAACTTTTTATTAAATATACACTATTCCAGATAGATTATTACAGACAATATTTTTTCTGTCAATAAAAATAAACCATCCTGAGGATTTAAGTCACACAGTCTTCCTCATTTTTAGGTTCGGGAAATGCGTTCTTAATTGGCAAGCATAGCATTAGCTATTCCCTGAATGACTGCTTAAAATATCCTTTCTTTTTCTGTTTCCCTCTAATTGAATAATAAGGAACAACACCCCGATAACCTGCCAAAGAAATAAGGATTCAGGGGTTTTCCAGAATATATATATATTGTATTGACCATACAAAAAAAAGATGATGAAGTTGGGACATAGTCATGCAATTGTTTCGAAACAATATTTTGTATGTTTTGAAAAAGATGTCGATTTCAATAACCTGCCCTTCGTATTTATCCTTATATCGAATATTAGAATACACAAAGAACTTGAATTTATTATATTTATTCAATATAGTCTTTACTTACATCTGTTGCTCCCTGGTAATGAATGGAATTGGTGTTTCATTCATTTAATAAGGGTTTACAGCAGATCCACACTCTTCTTTCTTTTTACTCATAGATTTTACTGAAGAGCCATAAAGTTATACCACGTAAAATTACTTTCACGTAAGAAAACTAATGAATTTGCCTAATGCAGATCAGGCACAAGTAGATCGTAAAAAAATTACGGAATACTTGTTGTGTACATCACATCCGGATGGGAGCAATAAAGCGGTCTTTTTATCTCAATTTGGTTTCACGCTGGAAAATTGGAGAATATTAGCAGAATCTTTGCGCAAACATGGGGCAACCTATAATGTGGTAAAAGTCGTTGAATCTGAATATGGCACACGTTATAGTGTCGATGGATTGTTAGAAACACCGGATAGCCGCAATCCGTATATAAGGACTGTTTGGATAATAGAAAAAAAGTCTACAACACCAAGATTGATTACTGCACACCCAAAATAGGAGGAAACCATGATAAAAGAGCATGACCGAATTGTTTTGTTGAAAGATTTACCGGAGGATGGTTTACAGGCTGGTGATGTCGGTACGGTTATTCACATTCATCGTCAAGGTGAAGCATTTGAAGTCGAATTTATGACACTTGACGGTGGAACAGTTGCTGTTACAACTTTGCTTTCATCTCAAATACGAGCAGTTAGTAAAAGGGACATAACCCATGTTAGAGAGCTTGCTGTCTCTTGATTAAAAAAGGATTTTACTGAAGCAGACAATATTTTTTCTGTCAATAAAAATAAACCATCCTGAGGATTTAAGTCACACAGTCTTCCTCATTTTTAGGTTCGGGAAATGCGTTCTTAATTGGCAAGCATAGCATTAGCTATTCCCTGAATGACTGCTTAAAATATCCTTTCTTTTTCTGTTTCCCTCTAATTGAATAATAAGGAACAACACCCCGATAACCTGCCAAAGAAATAAGGATTCAGGGGTTTTCCAGAAAATATCAGTTAATCCGTGGGAAATCAGCGAAACAAGACCGGCTGAAACACCTACAAGCAGCATTTTTTCGAATCTATTTTCTGCAATTGATTTTATCGCTTTTATTGTTCTATAAAATATTATGGTAAACATCCATAGGAAGATCGCTAATCCAAATATCCCCGTTTCCACCCACATATGCAGTATAATATTATGCGCATGCGAAAGACTTTCAACCTTTTGCACTTTTTTCTTCTTAATAGTCTTCGCAGGAATATCCCCAAGAGATTTCTTTTCTTTTTCTCTAATCTCCTTTCTGTATGTTTCATATATATCCCTGAAGTTTCTTTTTCCTGGCCCGATCCCCAGCAACGGATGATCAAGAATAATCGCAATCGACGCCTTCCAGCACATCAACCTTTCTCCAAGAATCTTGTTCGACGAAAAGAATTTATCATATTGTGTGATGGTTTTGGCGTGCATGGAATATTTCGATGGCAAAAGCACAAACAATAAAGGACACATAGCAATTATCGCAATGAGCAAGTACTTTTTTTTCAACATGAACGCTATATAAATCACAGCAACCATATTTGCGAACCAGCTTGCCCTGCTCATCGTCAGAACTATTGCATATCCGCTTACAAAAACAAGACATCCAAGCCAAAACCTAACAAATATGCTTCTGTAATAAAAAAACAGACAAATAGCAATCGGCAGGAACAATGAAATATATTTTGCAATCCTTGAGTGATACTTAAATGTAGCAATTAACCTGTCATCTCTTGCGGCAATTCCCGTATAATACCCATACAAACCATATGCACATACCAGCCCACAGGTAATAAGCATTGCCTTTATTATGCGTTTCACTTGTTCAATACTGTGTATTGTATTGACCATACAAAAAAAGATGATGAAGTACGGGACATAGTCGTGCAGGAGTGTTTCGAAACAATACTTTGTATTTTTTGAAAAAATTGATGCTATTATCAGATAAATAAAAAATACCAGTATGGGTATGTTAAGCGCTGTTTTCTCAAAGATAATCCGTTTCTCAAGCACCATCTGATACGCCAGGCATCCAACCATGGTCACCAAACACATCATCTTAATGACATCAGCGCCGAAAGGAAAAAATGTTAAAATAAAAAAATACGTAATAAATGCATACTCTGATACCTGACTTATTTTACTATTTTTCGTATTCATCAATAGTAGTTTTGCCCGCCTATTCCTTAATAATTCGTTACACTTTAGTTTTTTGAAAAATTCCAACAATCAAAAAGTAGGGGCGAAGCATTTGCTGTAAATGGTCATAAATACGTTAATACCCAAACGGGCAAATGCTTCGCCCCCTGCTTTTTCAAAAAACCAAAGTGTTAAAATAATTCTTATTTACCTGGTTTTGCCGACCGTAATCCCATCCAATCAGGACATAACAATACATGCCATTGAAAAAGCCTGCAATATATTGTCAACCGGTATCTCAACTTCCTGCTAAGAAACATAACAATGCCGTTCCCCGCGCTATTGATGATTAAATTGAATAAAATCTTCATAACATACAATATTCTGAAGGTAACGTAAACATCACGGGAATAATTCTTTTTAAAAAAAAGATACAATGACCGGCAATACTCAATTTGCGATTGCCACGGCGCTTTTCTCTTGCTCTCTCCCCCCAGATGAATCACCCTGGCGTCGGGGACATGCCACACTCTCCACCCTGCATTTTTCATGCGATAGCACCAGTCAGTCTCTTCAAGAAAGAAAAAATATCTCTCATCCAATGTACCGACTTTTTTTATTGCCTCATTCCTTACCATAATACATGCCCCTATAACTGATTCTATTTCGACGGGCTGCGTGATGACGCGTTTCTTACTCAGGTATTTATCAGGAAACAACCATCGCAAGAAACTTTTATTCAATAACTCAGATGCCAGGGTTGGATAATTATCAAAACTGTTTTGTTTCATACCGTTTAGTTTTAATAGTTGAACACCGGCAATTCCCGCATCATTATGGGATTCCATAAAAGCATGCAATATCCGCAACGTATTTTTTTCTAAAATCGCATCTGTATTAAGCAATACATAATATTTTGGGGAAATAGCCGTTATTGCCTGATTCACCGCAGCGGCAAACCCCTTGTTTTCCCTGTTCTCTATAATATGCACTCCGGAATACCTGTTACGCACCGCCACAACACTGTCATCTTTCGATCCGTTATCCACGACACAAATTTTAATACTACAATCTGTATCAGATTCATAAACGGATGCAATGCATTTCAACAACAGGTCTTTTGTGTTCCAGTTGACAATAATAATACACAGGTCATTCATGAATGAAACAAGTAGTATCTCAAGGTTCTGATATTAATCGGATCCATTTTCAACGAAAGGCGAAAATTTTCCCTTGCCACAACTTTATCGCCCATTCGCGTATAATGTCTGCCGATTTTAGCATAATGTGCGGCTAAACGTTTTTTATACATTTTTTCGTTAATGCCGTTCTCACTGTCTTTAAACATAGTATATATCTTATCAATGATCACTTTCTGATATTTCAGGACATTATTGCGGTTTTTACTTAGAGATTTGGCACTATGCCTGTATTTCACCAGCGGAACGTCTATGCCAATCGCTTTGTAATAGAATGCGATTCTCAGCCACATGTCCCAATCCTGGCAATTTACCAGTCCAGAATCAAATAAAGCCGTTTTATTAAACACCTCTTTACGAACCACAACGGAAGAACATATTATAAAATTTTGTTCAAAGAATAATTGAGTGAAGATATTGCCAGATGGCAATCTTCTCCTGATCTTTCCTTCCAGAAACTGGCTTTTTGAGTCTATATTTATATGTTTTGAATATACCATTCCAGCATCAGGATTTTTCATGAATTGGTCAATTGACATCTCCAGTTTCTCCGGCATCCAAATATCATCGGCATCAAGGAATGCGACATACTCTCCCTTCGCCGACTGAATGCCCAGATTTCTTGCCGTTGGAAGCCCTTCATTGCGCCCTAAATCAATATACTTTATCTTTTCCATATAAGGCTTCAATACCAGCTTCGTGTTGTCAGTAGAACCATCATCAATCACAACAACTTCATACGCATCGTATGTCTGTGCAAGAACTGATTCAATTGATTCCTGTAAATAAACCGCACAGTTATAGGTAGGCATAATAACAGAAACCAGAGGTTTTTTATTTGCCATAAGCACAGATTACACTTTTTTTGTAATGCATAGAAAACTATCCTTCTTACTATTTATGGCCTGGTGCTCTTTATACATTCTTCATATAATGCGTATATTTCGCCGCCAACATTCTCCAGATCATATTTACGCCCCTGAGCGGCAGAGCGTTTTGAAAATTCAAAAAGCATATCTTTTTGAGAAAATAAGGCAAGTAATCTTTCTGCAATTTCCTTTGGATCATCTCCCGCCACAAACCCATCAATACCGTCATGGACGATTTCCTCAACAAAATCTCTCTTTAGACAGATAGCAGGTTTCCCCAACACCTGACATTGCCTTAAAGCCCTCGCTGTTCCATCAGAACCGGCAACCGTATAAAACATTACGTCAAAGCAATGTACGGCGTCCCAGTAATCCAGTCTCTTGTACCCGCCGAAAATCACACTATCCTCTAATTTATTTTTCTTAACCGGCATTACCGCCAGTTTATTCAGATTAGGGCCCCTTCCCAGCAGTAAAAACTTAATATTTTTACCGGATTCCTTTATTATTTTAACGACTTCAACAACCAGTTCAAATTTTCTGTGATGCTGCACTCTCATGACAAGGCCAACCACAAAATCATCATCATTTAAACCAAATTCCGGCCTGATATTTTTTGGTTTTTTTGGTATTTGATGAATATCCAGCCACGGTTTTAAACAAACTACCTTCCTGAAATCGTTCTGCAGCATATCTCTTAATTTAAGGCTAAATACCGTGAAAACATCCGCCTTTTTGCAAATTGTTTTTTTCAAAAAACCGGGCGGAGTAACATTGAAATCGGTAAATATTTTTACCGCCTTATGCGAACTCCCCAGGTGCACAGCAAGGTCTCTATCACGAAAGAAATGAATGATGTCAGGATCAAATTGTTGAACAACCTGCTTTGCCACACGTCTGTTTCTCATCATTGCGCCAATCCCACCGCGCTTAGCAAGGGTTTGTACCGTTTTTACCCTGCCGGATTCCACATGAAAAATCAAGCCTGTATCCGGAATTTTAGGCACACTCGTCAACAACATAACGTCGGCCTTTTTGCTCATATAATTACACAACTCAACAATAGGCTGCGAAGGCCCCGTCCACTTGTGATCAGAATACAGGTAGAGAATTTTCATAATCAATGCTTTTGTGTATTTTAAATACCGTTATTTCGCAGTGGAAACTTTTCCACCCTCTATTACGTTAAACACCCCTGATAACATTTATAAATTTCGGCGCATTCGCCTGTAATGAATATCCGGCATCTAATGTCTTTCTCCCTGCCAGCCCCATACGCCTTCTCAGCGCCGCATCATCGGCCAGGCTTTTTATCTTCTCTGCCCACTCATCAACAGTTGAAGCAAACATGCCATTCACGCCTTCCTCAACAATCTCACTGTGGACTCCCACCGGTGAACATACTACGGGAACACCCACTGCAAAATATTGAAGCAGCTTTGTAGCGCACTTGCCCCTTGTCCATTCATGATTCGGCAAAGGCGCCAAACCTATATCAATGCCTTGTAAATCGGCATTTTCGTCTTCAATTGCCCATATCTTTTTGTGCACAGGCATTGTTTTGCAATCAATAAATTCGTTGCAAATAATCTTCAGTTCCAGCGATTTATTCTGTTCTGCCAACTTATCAAAAGCAGGCGTCAATTCCTGTATGAACGGAAGCGATGACTTGCTTCCGATCCATCCTATGGTTATCTTTTCCTTCCTGGTATCATAATTCCTGACCGAATACTTGCCCGTATCTACTGCAGTAGGGATAATAGTTACGTTATTATTGTAAGGCAATGCCTTTGATTTCAGATACGAATTGCCTGCAATTACAGAATCGGCAAACCGCACCATTCTGGCAAATGTCCGCTGTCTTTTAAACGATCTTCGGCGTCCATCTACCGGGCTTTTGTACATCACCGCATCGTCAAAATCATATATTATTTTGATGCACTTTCTCTTCAGATACCAAAGTTGCCAATGCCACAGCCTCTTTTTCTGGATGTACAATACATCATAACCATTCATTTGAGAAAACAATTTCATCCATTGCCAGAACGAACCGGGAAAAAGTGATACTGTATATGCTATATGTGCTTCATTTAAGTAGGGAAGATACTGCAACACCCTGTATCTGCTTGCAGGGTGTTCCCATTCCTGTATTAAAAAATAGACTCTTTTTGTTTCCATAACTATGGTAGCTACTTTAAGACCTTTGCCTGCGGCTGCCATAAGTGTTTTCTTGCTATGCTGGCCTTAATAATTCCCAGTATAATTTCTTTATCAGCATTGTTAATCTTCTTTCCCTTCATATACGCCCTGTAAAACCGTAATCTGTCCGTGTATGTCAAACAATCTGGCATCGATGCATTTATTTGAGACAAATTTCTAATGCGTTCATCACGCGTAATTCTTCCGTTAAAGTAAACCCTGTCGAGGTCAAGGTAATAAAAATTCCAGGCATCAGGCAATTCATTCACCAGGATATTATTTGCCTTCAGATCTGCATGATATACCCCCAAATCGTGCAATTTCCTAAAAGACTCCGCCAGACTTGAAACAAACCTTCTTTTTTTTCTAAAAACCAGTTCGCCATGCGCCCTATTTAATTTTTCCGTTACATATTGATTACACGGCAAATTCCCGGTTGCATCCTCCGTCACAAGAAAGCTTTTCTCCAGAATGCCATACTTCCTGCTTTCGCAAAGCGCAATCGGTTGAGGGGTAAGAAGTTTTAGCGCTAAAAGCCCATGAGCGGCAAACCATGCCTTTCGCGCAGGGGAATGGATGAAAGAATAAATGCCTCTTTTTAGCAAAGCGGGATAGCGGAATTCTTTTACGCACACACCTTTGATTTTTTCATGAGGACATAAAACAAGGGTAATCCCTGTTTTATGAGAATTTTTAATAACATTCTCCCGCCTATCGCGCAACGAATCATTATGCTTTTCAATGAGGGCAAGCAGTGTATCTGCGTCCCACTCCGCTCTCATGTTTATTCTGTAACCGCCCTTTTTTATTATGGTAAATACATTATTTTTCTTTAAACATTTTCCCGCCCTGCTGCGCCATATACGGTATTTCGTAGCACCTACGCTCCCTAATATTTCTTGAGGATCAAAGGTTCCGTAACAACACGCCAATTCAATTATCTCTTCATTTGTGCATACATCTTCAATGGAATACAATAATCGGGACAATTCCTTCTTTCTGGCAGACAACGTCGTTTTTTTCCCGAACCTGGCATGGCCAATATCTATTAAATAAAACAGCGCAAAATCATTGACGTCAACCAATATATTCTCAGCGTGAAGATCTCCGTGTAAAATCCCGGCGTCATGCATATTTTTTACAAAGAGAATAAGGTTTCGCAACACCTCTTTTTTTTGTATTACGCCCGCCGGAGTCTTTATTAACTCAAGCAAAAGGGCTTTTACTGAAATGCTGTTTGGAATTGTTTTTGAAATTATGTAACAATCCCGGAGTATTCCGCAACTACGTGTTTCTCCCATAGCTACTGGTTCTGCGGTATGAAAACCGTTTTTCAGCAATAAAAACCCCTGATTCCACTCCCTTTTAGCCTTTGACTGAGCAAACAACGATTTAAACCTGTCGATACCGCCCTTTGCCTTATAGTGTTTTATATAATACGATTCATAACTATTAGTATATTTCAAAACCCTCCCGAAATGTCCATTACGTACCATTTCATATTGGTCATCCCGATGAATCGTATTAAATATTTCGCTTAAAGCATCGGTTAATCCACCGTTCACCAGCCATTTAATACCATTATTAACATAATTATTCATATCTCATTTCATACCGCACATTCAGGCATGTAAATTTATTTCCTGCCACTTTACGCTGTTAATCAATAAAATTGTACAGTTTCCGGCACAAAAATAAGAATACAAAAAATAGCTTAAGTACAGAGACTACAAGATGATATGGATATAAAACCATTTTCATCGTTTACAGGTGTTACTAACGCAACATGATGACTTATTTTGTCATTGCGAGGGTCTTTTCCGAAGCAATCTCATAAACCGTCATAGGGATCCTTCCTTCCTGCATTCATTCCATTAATTAATTCTATTTTTTTAGCCCTTGAGCCACCCTTAATTTGCTTCTCCCGCGATATGGCGTTTCTTACATCACGAAATATCTCGTAGTATACTGATTGCTTCGGAAAAGACCCTCGCAATGACAAGCGGAGACCCTCGCAATGACAAGCTGAGACCCTTGCAATTATAAGCTGAGACCTTTTGAATAGCCCTATACATTTGAACTGGTACAGAAACAGAAATGCCAGACGTTTCAAACTCGAAAATGAGACTACAAAAAATAGCTTAGGTACAGATACTACAACATGATATGGCTATAAAACCATTTTCATCGCTTCTGGAGAATTAGAGATGGTGAGAAACTTGTTAGACGGTTTATATTCCTAGCTTTTTCGTTATAGATGAGATAGGCATAGTTTCTCTTTCCTTCGATCTTTCATCTAGAAATTCCATGAACTTCTTACTACTACCGAGTTCTTTTACCTCTTTCTCAAACTCATCAGTTTCCTCCAGGACATAATTTTTCCCATCTTTGTCGCAAATCATTAATGGTTCAGATCTTGCCATGGTCAATAATTCATCAATTGAATGTTTCTTTTTCCTTAAATCGATTGTATTCATAAATCGAAAATTATCACATTTATCATCTTGACGCAACACTTGTTATTATTTTACCACCTAACAAGTATATGCTGAAACCCGCTTAAGAATCGTCCTGTCATGCTGCCTTCTCTCTGTGCAATTTGCATTTTTCATTTTGCATTTTCACTGTTTTTGCTTTAATATCGCCACAAAGAAAAGGGGGGGGAACACCATCCCCTCCCCGTCGTTTTTCCACACAATGATAAGCAGAAAAGATTATTCCTAAATCCTGCAAACAAGGCAAAGCCTTGTTGCAGGAATAGGATTGAAATGGTAGGATTTCCAAGGTATTCGGCGGTATATTGATAACAAAAAACACCTGAAAGGAGATTCACCATTTCGATGAAG
>NZ_CAADGZ010000103.1:0-12638 GCF_900696675.1 uncultured Candidatus Kuenenia sp.
GTTTCTCCTCTTGAATACCTTCCGATCCTCCTCATCGAGTATTCCAATATAATTATTATCACCATGTAAATCTATTCCTACGAAATATCCCATTGCTCGCTCCCTCCTTACTTTGTTATTATTTAACAATCGCCTTTCACGGTATCCTCCATTTTACCATGAAGAGTGCGCTCGGAGGTGCCTTCTATATGATTATCAGGTTTGTAACCTGAACCAAATGTTTTATACTTTCAATCCAGCCTTCTATTAGCAGAACAAATGACAAATAAATTACAGATAGGTTCAGGCTTCGTCGTGAGCCCAGCCGAACGGTTGTAAACCTGAAACCGTTGGGAATCGTGTAATATTTACGCTGAAGAGATGCTTTTATACAGTAATACTACAATGCCGGGAATATTGATAGAACTTACCAATCGCTGTAATTTAAGTTGCCATCATTGCCTTGATGGAAGGCATAGTGGTGACGGAGACCTGAAAATAGAAATCTTAGAAAGAATTCTCCGGAATGCCAGGGGGCATGGCTTTGATTACATCTCCTTTACTGGCGGAGAGCCAACGTTGCATCCCGGATTTACCGAGATGCTCACGATGGTATCAGAAGCTGGATATAACTTTGGCTTTGTAACAAATGGTTGGAATTTTACCCGAATTTATGAGAAGTTGCTCCCGCATCTTAATAGTCTTACTGGAATTACCTTTAGTTTAGAAGGTGCAAGGGAGGAAACACATGACATGCTTCGTGGAAAGGGTTCGTATCGCCGGGTGATGCAGGCAGTAAGCATTTGCGTGGTAAAAGATATTCCCTTCACCTTCAATACGGTCATTACGTCCCACAGTCGGGGTGAATTAAATGAAATAGCCATGCTTGCAGCAAAACTGGGAGGCCGGGGACTCAGGCTTGGCCATCTTATTTCAACTCCCCGAATCGTATCAGAAAATATGGACATTTCGCCGATAGAAAGAAGGCAAACAGAAACTATCATCTGTCAGCTCCAGAAAACATTTTCCATTCCTATTGTTATGGCATCGGGATACTATACGACCGAACTCTTTCCTTGCGCTTCGCTTAAAATGGAAGAGATTAACATCGACTGGCGAGGCAATGTCACCATGTGCTGTAATTTATCGGGACATGGAGAAGATGTGGGAAACGATGATATAATAGGCAATTTGAATGAGATGAGTTTTTCTGAGGCTTATGTAAGTTTGGTTGAGGCTAGTGGGAAATTTCAAAAAGAGAAGCTTGAACACTACAGCAATGGTAAATTTAGAGATTCAGATTATTTTCCCTGTTGGTTCTGTTTGAATTATTTTAAGAAGGTAGACTGGCTGAAAGAGTTTTCGGGAAACCCCTGGTCTCGCATGGTTTGGACGGAAGTGATATTTGCATAATATCAAGATTATTAAACACACTCCTAAATCCCCTCTTGAAGGGGGGACTTCTTATCTCCTCTCCTTCGCAGATAGGAAGGGATGGGAGGTCTTTCACTTCATATTGAATAATTACGAGAAATACTGAAAAGGAGGTTGATAAAAGATGCTGGAGTTAAATTATAGGGTAACGCCTGACCCTGATGTTGTTATTACTGAATTAGAGGGCAAAGAGGCCGTCCTTCTCCATCTGGGCACGAAGATGTACTTCACCTTAAATGAAACAGGACTGCGGATCTGGCAAATGCTCAGTAGCGGTCTTACGGCTGGAGAGATAAGCGAAATAATTCAAAATGAATTTGATGTTTTACCTGAAAAGGCCAGAGAAAGTGTACTGAATCTTATTCATGAACTTATCCGTGAAAAATTAGTGAAGGTTGTAGATGGGTAACAAAACTTGTGCTATTAAAAAATTCAGGACTCATTTTAGCTCCTTCGGGGAGATATGGCTTTTTACCCGAATTTTTCTCCTGATTAACGTTTTGCCTTTCCTGTTCAGATTTTTGTCCCTGCCCAGGGTTATGAAGATGCTTGCACCACGGAACTTTAGAGTTTGCCGTAACAAAGACCTGGAAAACATGAAAGATAAGATCGTAAAATTTACAGACTACATATTGAGGCATAACCTTTGGACAGACAAAAATATCTGTCTCAGGCGGTCTTTAGTTCTTTATCACTTTTTACGTAAATTGGGAATAAACGTCTTTGTTTGTTTTGGAGTGAGATATAACGGGAGGTTCTCTGATGGAGAGGCAAAAAAGAAATTGGAGGGCCATGCCTGGCTTCTTTATCATGGGGATATTTTTCTGGAAAGAAATGCAGAAGTAACTAAAACTTATACGATGACGTATTGTTTCCCTGATAAGATATAGTAAATTGGATAAAATTATCCTGGAGGCTGATAATGAACATATCACATGAAAATAGGCTCTTACTCCATTGTCTTCAGGCAAGCATCTCAGGGAATACAGGAGAGAAAATTAAGGATGTAATAAACATTCCGTTAAACTGGGAAGAGGTTTTAGCTTCTGCTTTTTGGCATGGTATCGCCCCATTACTGTATCACAACTTAAAGAATATCAGTAAGAGACATTGTATACCTCAAGAGGTCATGGCTCAGTTGAGAACGGCTTATCATGGAAATTTAGCCAGGAATATGTACCTTTATGCGGAATTAAAGAGGATTTTAGAGACATTTTGTGATAAAGGTGTGAAAGTTATTGTTCTAAAGGGCGCGACTTTAGCGAAAACTGTTTATGGCGATATTGGTTTACGGCAAATGAATGACATAGACCTTCTCGTTAAAAAAGAAGACCTTCTTTGTGCAGAGAAAATAATGTCCGGATTAGACTATCGTTTCCAGGGTGAAATGCAACCGGATTGGTACAGAGAAAATCACCAGCATATAAGTTATGTTCATTCAGATAAGAATATCCCGGTGGAGATTCACTGGCACATAGCAAGGAAGGCACACCCAGTAAGAATTCGTATTATTAATGACATTATTGAAAGGTGGTGGGAAGAGGCCAGAACGATAGAATTTTCTGGCAATAAAGTACAGATACTCAGTCCGGAGGATTTAATTACTCACCTCTGTCTACATTTTTTAAAACACCGGTTTATAAATCAAAATGGAGGTTTTAGTAGCAAAGGTGCACTTATCCAGTTGTGTGATATTTTTCAAACCCTTAAATATTATAGAGATGATATTGATTGGGTAAGGTTTAAGTCTGAAACCGAAAAATACGGAATAGATACCCTAATGTATACTACCTTTTCCATTGTAAGGGAAATCATGGGGGAGCACGATGACGTTTTTCATAATGCCCTTAGTAGCTTTAAATCAGAGGATTTAAATAAAGAATTAGTGCGGCTTATCAATAAAAGAATACTTATCAGAGAAGATACTCTTCCCGTCGTTCCCGGTAGTTTTATCAAGTCACAAATCGCGGATACATTTCAAACGAAGGTGAAGATTCTCTTTAAAGAAATATTTCCACATCCAAAAGTTCTCTCAAACAGGTTTTCAGTACCTTTGTCCTCAAAGAGGCTCTGTCTATACTATTTAATTCGTCCCTTTCGCCTCATTTTAAAATCCGGAAAGATAGTACTAATGATCCCACGAGTTAAGGAAGAGGTAATCCTTAATACATGGATAAATTCTCAAGTCTGTCCAATCGTAGATGACTAAACCAGCTCAAGGGTGGTAGTTGGGCGTTCTTTTTCTATCAACTGACAGCTATCTACTGCTATAATTTACTGAGATGTTCCAAATAAAATGCTAATCAATCACTAAACTCAGGGAAAGGCATACCGGATTTGAGAGGGTATCAATTTTTATAGATACATTATTTTAGAAATGGAGTTGATTATGAAAAAACTAGTTATGGCTTTATGTTTTTTAACTGTCGTAATTAATTGTGTAATTGGGGGGCAAGTGAACGATGTGAAGGGAATCTGGATTGACGTAAGAACTGCCGGGGAATACAAGTCGGGACATATTGAGGATGCTATAAACATTCCATATAAAGAAATTGGAAGGAAAATTGAGTCGGTTGCAAAAAACAAGGATGAAAAAATTTTCCTTTATTGCGAAAGCGGGAGGCGGTCTGGTATTGCAAAAGAGATTCTGGATAAAATGGGATATCTAAATGTAATAAATGCAGGCGGCTATGAGGAGATCAAAAAAAGGCAGAATAAAGCGGAGTGAAACTCTCGAAAGGCAATGGGAATATATCGCCTTTGGCGGGGTTAAAATAACTTGGCTACAGCAACGGCAATAGTGGTACAACCGGCTACGATTGCAAATATCTTCATAAGCAAATCTGCGTGAGAAGCCCTTATGCGAAACTCAAGGTTGACAATCTCATTACGGGTTTCCAGAAACCTGAAGTCAATTTCGTTACGAAGGTCTTTAAACTTAACGTCCACATCGCTACGGAAATCTTTAATTTTGACATCCACATCATTACGAAGAACATTAAATTTTACATCCATAGCGTTAAATTTTACATCCATATCGTTACGAAGAGCATTAAACTGGACATCCATCGCATTAAATTTGACGTCCATCTCATTAAATTTAATGTTAAGAAAATCCTTAAGGTTTTGCTGTCCGTTAACATGCGATTGTTCAAGGGTCTCTGTAAGAACTTCCGCTTGATCGTGAGTAAACCCGACAGATTCAAACTTTCGTATATTCTCTAATTCTTTCGTTATAGGCATGGGCACATTATACAAATATCATGAAACATTATCAATTTTTTATTTTACCAATCCCTTAAGGCCTTACCAGGAATAGAATTTGATAGATCACCTCTCAGGAAGGATAGAGGAGGATTTGTTCATTTATAAAGAAATATAAGTTACATAATTTCTTAACAAATCAAAAATACGAATTTACATTGATGAAGAAGGGCGTTTTCAATTTGACATATTAATAAAATATAAGTACCATTGGCACTTTGTTATTTTTTGAAAAGATGAACTCTGGAATCTTGCTTTAATTCAAGGTCTTTGTGTAAGAACAATCGAAATTACCGCTCATAAAGTAGATTAAAATATCCATAGCATATTAATTTTCCAGCTTCATTCTGATTATGTTGATGTTTCCTAAAAATGTTTTCTCCAGAAGTGTTACCATAAATGGATATTAAAAATATTGATGCAGACATATTAATTATCGGCGGAGGTGCGGCCGGCTGCTTTGCAGCAATGCAAATTTATAAAAAATCTTCCCGCTGCAAAGTGGTTATCATGGAAAAGGCACATATTGAACGCAGCGGTTGTTTGGCGATGGGGCTTAATGCTATTAATGCGTATATTCATCCGGGACAAACCCCTGAATCATACGTTGATTTTGTTGCGAGGGAGTTTGAAGGGGTTATACGGAAAGATTTAGTCCTTACCATGGCGGAAAGATTTAATGACGTGGTAAAGGAGGTGGAAGCGTTAGGGCTGCCTATTGAAAAAAATGATGACGGCTCTTACAAAAACCGGGGAACGCGCAGTATTCGCATTTTTGGCGAAAGGCTGAAGCCTATGCTTGCTGAAGCGGTGAGGAAAACGGCGGCTCAGGTGTTAAACCGCGTCGTTGCGACAAATTTTATCTATAATGGAAAACGGGTTTGTGGTGCGTTTGGTTATGACGTCAGGGGTGGTAATTTATATGTAGTTCGGGCAAAAGCCGTTATTGTTGCTACCGGAGGAGCTGCCGGGATATATAAACCTAATAATACCGGCGGCGCGAGGCATTTGATGTGGTATTGCCCATGGAATGCCGGGACGGGCTATGCAATGGGGATTCGTATTGGCGCCGAAATGACAGGTTTTGAGAACAGGTTTATCCCTTTGCGCGTAAAAGACGTAAATGCCCCTACAGGCACAATTGCGATCGGTGTTTGTTCAAAACAGGTTAATGCGCTGGGGGAAGACTATCTTGGCTGCCATTATCAGCATTTGGGCGGAAGAAAATGTTTGACTCAACACAGACTTTTTGCCACGCTTGAGGAAATGAGGGCATGCCGTGGGCCTTGTTATCTTGACACAACGCACCTGAATGAAGAAGAAGAAAGGAAACTAAAAGAAGATTATTTGAATATGAACCCTCAGATTGTTCTTATGTGGGCAAGCGAAGGAATGGAGCCGCGAAAAAAACCCGTTGAAATACGCGGTACGGAACCTTATGTTGTGGGTGGTCATTGCCAGGCGGGATATTGGATTGATACGGAAAGGAGAACTACCATTCCAGGGCTTTATGCCGCTGGCGAAGCCGCCGGTGGGGCTCCTAAAAAATATGTCAGTGGCTGTTGGGCTGAAGGCGCTATTGCGGCGCTAACGGCGCTAAAAGACATTGATAACGTCTCTTCAGAAGAAATTGACGAAAATAGTATTGAAAAGGAAAAGGCAAGGATTTTTAATTTATTAAACAGAACTAACGGGATAACACCATTGGATGTGAGAGAACGGCTTCAAAAAATCATGGATGAATATGCCGGGGGTATTTCCTTTAATTACATGTTGCATGAAAACAGATTGCTGGAAGCCCGGCAATTGCTGAAATGTTTGCACAACCATACAACGGAGTTGATGGCGGCGGATAGTTACAACCTCGTAGAAGCCTTGGAGTGTATCGATCGGATTGATGTTGCCAGGACATTGGTGGAACATCTCATTTACCGGAAGGAGACCCGATGGGCGTGTTATCAAACCAGATTGGACTATCCCCAAAAAGACGATAATCGCTGGCTTAAGTATGTAAATTCTGTCTATGACGTTGAAACAAATGAAATAAAGATGAAAGAACGGCCCTTACAATAATGAGCATTTTTATCGACAAAACCATCTGCAATGGCTGTAAAGGATTACCGGAAGCACGCTGCGAACGCATATGTCCGGGAAATCTCTGCTACCGTACGGAAAATATGAAAGCGGAAATACGCGACCAATCGGCTTGCTGGACGTGTGCTTGCTGTGTAAAGGAATGCCCCGTCCAGGCAATCGAACTGAGATTGCCGTTTCAGATTTGCAGCGAAAGCGCCTCATTAAAAGCACGGATGACTAAGGATAAAACAATCTGGACAATCTGGAATTCGCATGGGAAAAAAGAAGAATTTGTGATAAAGGTAAGGAATTAATTTTATCGCAACAATTTTAGTTCCTTATAAAAGCAGGTGCAAAGCAGGAGAAATCGCATACATTTAAACAGTTTTGAAAGGAGAAAGAGTGAACTATGGTCAAGAACATCCCTCCACATGGGGGTAAACTTATAAACCGGATAGCTTCCGCAGAAGATAGAGAAGTGTTGTTGGATAAAGCGAAAAATTACGCCATGAAAAAAATCCAACTCGATTCCCGTGAAATAACGGACCTCGATATGATTGCAGTTGGCGCAATGAGTCCGCTTGAGGGGTTCATGTGCAAAGAAGATTATGATACTGTTGTGAATAATATGCGTCTGGCAAACGGACTCCCTTGGTCTATTCCCGTGACGTTATCGGCGAGTAAGGAAGAAATTGAAGGGCTTAAGCCCGGGAATGATGTTGCCCTTATCGATAAAGCAAATGAAGTAATTGCCATATTACATTTGGAAGAGATATTCCATCATGATAAGACGAAAGAATCGCTTGAAGTGTATGGAACGGACGATAAAAAACACCCCGGTGTTGATTATGTTTACAAGATGGATGATTATCTTCTTGGCGGTAAAGTGAGTGTTGTTAACAGGGCAAAACCCGGAGACTTCCTCGCTTACAGACTCGATCCTGCCGAAACAAGGGAGTTGTTTGTAAAAAGAGGCTGGAAGAGAATTGTCGGTTTCCAGACGCGCAATCCCGTTCACAGGGCGCATGAATATATTCAAAAATGTGCTCTTGAGATTGTTGACGCCATCCTTTTGCACCCACTGGTAGGGGCGACAAAAAGCGATGATATCCCTGCAGACGTCAGGATTAAGAGCTACGAAGTTCTTTTAGAAAAATATTATCCGAAAGACCGCGCGATGTTGTCCGTCTTTCCTGCGGCAATGAGGTATGCGGGCCCGCGCGAAGCAGTTTTCCACGCGCTGTTGAGAAAAAACTATGGCTGTACGCATTTCATTGTGGGAAGGGATCATGCAGGGGTCGGGAATTATTACGGGACGTTTGACGCACATTATATATTTGATGAATTTGATGCGCATGAAATAGGAATTACTCCCCTCTTTTTTGACCATACATTTTATTGTAAAGCGTGCAATGGTATGGCGTCTTATAAGACATGTCCGCATGACTCAGCAAATCATGTCATCTTAAGCGGCACTGAGGTGCGAAGAATGTTAAGCGAGGGAGAGGCGCCTCCTCCAACCTTTACAAGGCACGAAGTTGCAAAGATATTAAGTGAATATTACCAAAGTACACGGTAACGATTAAATCAGACAAAACAAAAGGCTTGAAATTGATACAAAAACCTGCTAATATCCTTTCTGCTTATTGGGAAATAAGGCAGTATCATCTCTTGAATGCCTTTCAATAAGCAATATACAATTAGTTGAAAATACTGCAATTTTGAAAAATAAAAAACATCTTTTAAGGGGCCGTAGCTCAATTGGTTAGAGTACCAGACTGTCGATCTGGATGTTGCGGGTTCGATTCCCGTCGGCCTCGTTTTTTATTTTTTTACATGCCTAAAATCCTGACAAACCGGAACCAAACAAACATAAAATTCAACACAAATTCAAAACATCCAACAATACAAAGCTTGAAAATGAAAGATATGCTTGTTTAACATTTCAAATCATTTTGTCATTAGAATTTGTTTCGTATTTAGTAACACTTTAGTTTTTTGAAACTGTAGGGGCGAAGCATTTGCTATAAATTATCATAAATGCATTCATACTCGTACTGGCAAATGCTTCGCACCTACTGGAATTTTCAAAAAACTAAATTGTTATAGGATTTCGTATTTCACCAATAAATATTTTGCAAAAAAGCACGCACTGACGAATGGAAGTATGCAAAGAAATTACTGTTAAGGTACTAACAGAGCATTTATAGAAATATATGAGGATTTATGTGTGAAGAATCACGAAGTTGCATTACTCTTCGGAAAAATTGCTGATGTACTGGAACTGAAAGGCGAAAATACCTTTCGTATCAACTCTTACCGCAAGGCGGCAAGGGTAATAGAGGACTTAACGGAAGATATTGAAGCCCTCGCAAGGGACGATAAATTAACCAATATTCCCGGAATAGGTAAAGGCACGGCAGATAAAATTATTGAATATATTACAACGGGAAAAATGTCAAAATACGAGGAGGTTGCAAAGGGGATATCTGAAGAAACGGTCGCACTCATGCAGATACCAGGTTTAGGGCCAAAGACGGTTGCGATGCTCAATAAGGAATTGGGTATTGTGAATCTTGTTGATATAGAAAATGCAATCCGGGATGGGAAGTTGAAGGGTCTGTTCGGTATTGGAGAAAAAAAGATTGAGAATATCGTAAAAGGCATAGAATTATACAAAACAAGCCAGCAACGCATTTCCATAGGGATGGCATATCCGATAGTAAAGAGGATTATTGAACGATTAAAACAAAACCCAAAGGTTAAGGAAATACAGGCTGCCGGTTCTTTGCGAAGGATGAAGGAAACTGTTGGCGATATTGATATCCTTGCAACAGGAAATGATGGGGCAGAAATAATAAAGTCATTTGTCACCATGCCGGAAGTGACGCAGATACTTGCCTCCGGAACTACAAAGGGAAGCGTCAGACTGGAAGAGGGCGTTCAGGCGGACCTGCGAGTGGTAAATGAAGAGGAGTATGGGGCTGCCCTGCAATACTTTACCGGGTCAAAGGACCATAACGTTCATCTCCGGGAACTGGCAAAGAAAAAGGGTTATAAAATCAGTGAGTATGGCATTTTCGAGGGAGAAAAGAAATTAGGCGGAAGGCATGAATCTGATATTTACAAAATATTGGGGATGGATTGGATTCCTCCGGAATTGCGGGAAAACAGGGGGGAAATTGAAGCCGCCATTGAAAAAACACTACCCAAATTGATCGAGTATTCCGATATAAAAGGCGATCTTCATAATCATTCCAATTGGAGCGATGGGCACTGCACCTTTGAGGAGATGGCGGAACATGCGATGAAGAGGGGATATGCATATATGGTGGTATCCGATCATTCACAATCACTCCATATAGCAAACGGTTTAACTGAGGAAAGATTACTTAAGGAAATTGATGAAATAGACAAACTCAATAAAAATTTAAAAGGCTTTACATTATTGAAAGCCTCTGAGGTTGATATCAGGACGGATGGTTCCCTTGATTTTTCAGACAGAATGCTCGAAAAACTTGACGTAGTGATAGCGGCCATACATAGCGGTTTTAAACAGGAAAAAGAGAAGATTACGCAAAGAATGATTGCCGCCATACAAAACCCATTTGTCAACATTATCGCACACCCAACGGGACGCCTTATCAGCAAACGCGTTGGGTATGATGTTGATATCGAAAAAGTTCTGGATGCATGTGCGGAAACCGACACGGCGCTGGAGATTAATTGCTATTATGACCGGCTTGACCTGAATGACATATATTGTAAAAAGGCAAAAGAGAGGGGAGTGAAGATAGCTATTAGCACCGACTCCCACCACACAGATCAAATGTGGATGATGGAACTGGGAGTAGGAATTGCCAGAAGAGGTTGGCTGGAATCGCAAGATGTGATAAATACGTTTTCGCTGGAGAAATTAAAGTCCTTTTGTAAAAAGAAACGAAAGCATGGGAAACGTACTATGTAAAGGGATGCGATGAAATGAAACGAAACGAAAACATCGGATAGTATTATCCGGTAAAACCTCTTTTTTAAAATAAGTTTTTTGCCACCCCTTAATACATTCCTTCGTAAGCTGGGGAAAGAGGAGGGGGGGGATTCTGCGGTTCAAAGGCTTTATGATTGGTTTATCCCAGAGGTGTTCAATTCATGCGATACGATAAGGAGGTATTATTTCCCAGAAGGAACAGCAACCTGTTTGTTTTTCTCATAATCATCAACAACCTTTCTTTTAAATATTAAGTATTTAAATCTCTGTTCCTGATGGATCAGTACAAGTTCCCATCCCTCATCACCTGAAGCATTAAGCAATTCTTCAGGGATTCCCACAGTAGTGATACGCGCCACCTTGTATTCATATTTATCTCCTGCATATGCATCCCCGGCAAAACAATTACTCGCCTTGCTCCCTGGCATTGATAAAAAAAATACAAATGCAAGAGTCAGCAGTAACGGTAACAGGTAGTTATGCATATTCATCGTTCCGATTCCTTTCTGTAGAAAGTCTTATAAATAAAACAATGGGGGTATCCGCTTGACTCAAGTAGATACAACATATAGTATAGGTGGGTATAGAAGATTACCCACTAAAGGCTGTTAACATTGAACCAGTGAGCCAGTAAAGGGACGAAATATTCGTGGTGACCGATTACATACGTAAACCACAAGATATGGCTCTACTTGAGTCAAGCGGATACCCCCATAAAACAATTTTGGTCTAATGCATGAAGTTATGATGGGAAATAAAGAACTCTTTCAGGTATAACCTGATTGGTTCCTGTTTTTGTTTAGTACGGCTAACGTCTCGCATAAGCAACCACCACCTGTGCGTAACGCTTGCAAGAAAGGCTTGAAGCGGCAGCCTCAATAAATATTAAATCGCATAGTTATTGGTGGTTGGCTTAATGCGCTTGTTAGCCCTTTTTATTAATCATACGCTCGTACTCATCGTGAGTACCTATCCAAACCCAAATATAATCTTTACCATCTTCAACTGAAAGTGCCCTATGATTCATTCCGACTCTGGCTGACCAAAGCACTCCACCTTTTTTAAAATGAAGAGATGGATGCGAATGGTTCTTTTTGAGAAGCTCAAAATTCTTCCTAGCTCTCTTTTGAACAAGTGGTGGAAGATTCTCAAAATATTTCCAGAATCGATTTGTTGTCCGATGCATTTATAGTTCTTTAAGCTTTCCCTTCGATTTTTCTTCAAGGGCTTCCTTAATCAGGAAATCCAGCGTTCCTGCTTCTGAATCCGCTAAAATCTGATTATCCCATTTTTTCCAGTCTTTTTCCGAAAACCACTGCCTCAATTGTACATAATCATTCTCTGGAAGGGTTTCTATCGCTTCTTTGATTTTGCTTACTGTTGACATTCTGTTCTCCCCTCAAATTCAAGGTTATTGTTTTTAGTAGTATAGCACGTCACATGAATAATAGAAGTATTGTTTTTTGGGCTAACGCAGAAATCAGCGGCAGCGGTTTTTGCCGTCCGCTGTATTGAATTGTTAGGTGTTTTCTATTTGTGATCCTTGTACCTTATTAAGTTAGAAACTTTTTACCAATCACCCCTTCATAAAAAACTAACCCTACAGATTCTTCACAAACTCATCAATATCAATCTCTGCATCTCTAAGAGAGCCCCTTAGGGTATATCTATCGACTTCGTCATGAAAGGGGAAGACTATCTTCCTACCACGGCGCTGTCAAAGTTTTCCATAAGCGCATAATATACAAAGATATGTAAAAAAACGTGGACATTCCCCCTAAAATATTTTATATTATAGGGCATGAACCAGCATACAACACCAATCGATAACACACACAACGAACTACTTCATTCAATTACCGTTCGTCCTGTTTCACAAAACGACCAGGCAAATTGG
>NZ_CAADGZ010000104.1:0-12416 GCF_900696675.1 uncultured Candidatus Kuenenia sp.
TATTCGTCATTATGTAAATGGAGTATAATTTATCCATTACAATTACCCTGATTGAATCTGGCATTATAAAAAAGATTGCTTCGGAAAAGACCCTCGCAATGACAAGCTGACGACCCTCGCAATGACAAGTTGGGACATTTTTGAACCCACAGGGCGCTGCTGAAGCCACTTGGCTACCCATGCTACCTCGCAATGACAAGCTGATACCCTCACAATGACAAGCTGGGAGGACCTTTTGCAACCAGCATAGGTAGTTTTTTTTGCATAACCGTTTTTATGAAGGTATACTTCAACAAGGATGGGTTCCATGTTCAACGGTTCAGGGGTTTTCAGCCGTGAACCCTTCATTTTATTTAAAAATATCCATTTATGACTATCGACGACCCAATAGCAATATTTGATTCAGGGGTGGGAAGCCTTTCAATAATAAAGGAAATCAGAAATGCCTTGCCCGGCGAGAATTATATCTACCTCGCAGATAAAAAACATTTTCCTTATGGAAAAAAAACACACGATGAATTGTTACGCATTATCCGGAACACCATAGAGTATCTTTCGAAAAATTTCACCCCAAAACTCATTGTGCTTGCCTCCAACACGCCTTCCATTCAGGTGCTTCATGAATTGAAAAAAGGGGCGGTTGACGTTATCGGCGTATTTCCTCCGGTCAATGAAGCTGTAAGTGTCTCCAAAACAGGACACATCGCCATTTTGGCAACGCAAAACACGGTAATGAGTTCCGAACTGGACGAGTACATACACTCGCAGAAGATTCCGGCATCGGCAAAAATCATAAAGTGGAATGCCTCACGGATGGTAGAGCTTGTGGAAACGGGAGATTTTTTGTCAAATAAGGATAAAAGCCTCAGAATAATCTCCGAAGAGCTTTCACTGTTGGAAGAGACGGATAACATGGTCGACACAATTACACTTTCAAGCACACACCTTCCTTTTTTAAATGAATATTTTGCGCTGCTAAGGCCCTGCCTTCATTTAATTGACCCCGCAAAGATTGTTGCCGGAAAAGTAAAAAGTCTGCTGGAAAGAAATCTTCGTACTACGTCACAAAAAGGAACCCTGGAAATATTGGCCACGCAGGGAAAAGAATCGCTCGAAACAATCATAAAAAGGCTTGGCATCCAAGAGGAAATACACGAGGTACGGTTTTAGAGGTACGAAATACGATTTACAATTTGTACCATGAGCAATTAGCCATGAGCCACCAGCCATCAGCCATGAGCCATTAATCATCTTCACGTATCTTAACAAGCCCTAACTGCTCCGCTATGGAAAAAAAACCCGGCTCATTTACATGGTTGATATCATCCTTCAGGACATGCAGGAGCTGTTCCCTTGCCTCCTGCTTTTTCCCCTGTTGAAAATAAATGATCCCCAGATTCTTACGTGCGCCAATATTCCGGGGATTTGCCCTTATCGAACTCAAAAATTCCATCTCTGCCAAATCCCATAACCCTTGCCGGCAATACAATGCCCCCAGATTATTGTGCGCATTGGCGTGGTCGGGATTCAACCTCAAGGCTTTTTTTAATTCGCTCAGCGCCTCTTCAAAACGATTTGTCTCTGTATAAATGAAGCCTAAATTACTGTGCGCTTCAGCATACCCCGGGTAAATATATAATGCCTTCCGGTACTGCGCAATAGCGGCGTCAGGATTCCCCTTTTTCAGATAAGCGCTGCCAAGATTGTTAAATACCTGCGGCTTATGCATGTTGAGCTGAATCGCCTTGTTAAAAAACACAATGCACTCATCCAGTGCATTTTTATCAAAATAGGCATTCCCCATATTATAGTAGGCATAGGAAGATGCCGGGTCATAGTGTATTGCCTTGGAAAACTCGGAAATCGCCTTGTCAGTAAGCCCTTTATCAATATACATGGTGCCCAGACTATTGTGTCCCTCCGGATAATCATTCTTCAGGAGAACGGCCCTCTCCAACTCCCCGATTGCCCGGTCAAGGTCACCATGCTTGTAATAAAATACCCCAAGATTGTTATGCGCATCATGATTATCCGGCTGCTCTTTCGCAATCTTTGTCCAGAAGGTGTATTCGTCCCGCCAGTCATTGTTCCTTAGCACTGTTCTTAGGGCAAACGAAATAACCACTACTGCTGCAATGGCAATGATACCGGCGCGTCTCTTCAATGCCTGCCTATCGGGCAAAAACAACCCCGTCCTGCTGCCTGCCGGGATATTACCGGGAAACCAGCGACCTATAACGCAGCCTGTCACTCCGCAAAACCCTGCCACCGGAAGATATAAATATCTCTCCGCCATAATATGCCCGATGGGAATAATATTCATCACGGGCAATAAGGCGGCAAAAAAACACAGTGCAAACAGTCCCTGTATGCGGGAGTATTTTATTATCCTAAAAACAATCACCCCCACCGCCGTAAGAAGAAAAACGCTTATGAGAAATGACATGTCGGAGGGCGTGCGTACAGGAATTGCTTTATAATCGGCATTCAAGTGTATGGGTAAAAACATTTGTTTTACATAATATGCCACCACCTTGACCATCGTCATACCGCTTATCCAAAAACTCTTTTCATAATACGCAACCGAAACAAGCCTTGGGTTTTTCAACAGGGAGAAACGCACGAGAATGAAAAAAAACGACACGAACGCGTATCCCAAAAGTATTTTTACATAATACCTTTTCAGATATGGTATGCCGCACAGCAACCGGTACAAAATGATGAATACCGGCAGTACTATTGCGCTTTCCTTGGAAAACAAGGCAAGCATATAAAAGAGCAGTCCGATTATTAAAAAAACCCCCTTTCTCAAATGCGACCCGTCATCTGCCGGCAATGGCTTATCTTTTGAACATGTTTTTAGTGATTTTATAAGGAAAATGCATGACAGGAAAGAGAAGCCGGCAACAAGTAAATCTTCCCGGTAACTAATAGCGTTTACCGCTTCGGTTACGCACGGATGAATCGAAAATATTAGCGCGGAAAAGAATGCAATCAACCGCGACTTCACCAGATTATTCACCAATATACAGAACATAAAGACGTTGAACGCATGTATCGCGACATTGGACAGGTGATAGCCGAAGGGATTGAGCCCCCATACCGCATAATCCAGAAAATAACTTAAGGTAACAACGGGACGATAGCTCAACTCATTGGAAAGGGAGAAATACTCTTTGCTGAATATTTTTGGAAGATTCCCGGGTGATTTTATGAAATAATTCTCTTCGATAACGCTGATATCATCATAGACAAAACCATTTGGAATGGCATTGAGAAATACGCAGAATGTAATAACAACAAGCAGCAGCAGCAGCAGCAGCAGATAGAATGCCTTTGATTTTGACATGGTTATAGTAGTGGATGTCCATGGCTCATGGCTCATGGCTCATGGCTACAGTCCCGTAGTCCTTGAGGTTGTGTCGGGTAACGAAACCCAACGACTAGTAACACTTTAGATTTTTGAAAAAACACCGCGAAAAGCCCCGTTCGCACCTTTTTGAAAATTAATATTCAATGTTCAATGTAAAAGAATAGAGGCAAATGAGCAACAATTTGTAGGGACACGCCATGACGTGTCCTTACAAATCTGCGGGATCAAGTTCCTTATCAAACATAGACGACATCTCGCTCTATCCTGCGCCTCAATGTCTTGTTCATTTTATCCCGGAGACGAACAATATCAACCCTGTTGCCAAGAGATTCCTCGACAGCCTGCTTGATGCCTATCAGACAAAACAGGTCGGGCTTTTTAAGTTCAACCACAATATCAATATCGCTCCCCTCCCGGCCCTCGTCTCTTGCGTAACTGCCAAAGAGACCTATCTTTTTAACGCCAAACCTTTGTTCAAATTCAGCTTTGTGTTCAGAAATAAAACTTATAATATCTTCCCTCTTCATTCTATCGCTCTCACAAGAAACAATCGGAATACAGATTTGAACGATAAATGCGAATAATTATTTTCTAAAATTATCAAACACCTATGTTTTTTAGCCCCAACTCATTCATGGCGGGTTCAGATTGCAAGCCTGCCTGAGGTAGTAACATACTCCTCCTTTTGGTCTTTGGTCAATTGTAAACTTGTGACGATTTTTTTAGTCTGCGTAATCTGTGGTTCCCCTTTGCCTTGTTGTTACGTCTTTAGTGTTATTAAATCTTCGTCAAATTCAAGTGAGTAAGAGAGCACTGTCCTTAAATCTATTTTTTTAGAAGCATCCAGCATTTCTATACCCACAATTTTTCCCTCCGAAGTTGTATCCACATTAACTCCTTCTGAAATTTCTATAACCCCATCCGGCGTTTCATCCCCCAGCCTCAAATACAAAGCATCTGCTTCATTGTCGTAATACACTTTCATTTTTTCCTCCCATTCTTCAAAGGATAGTTTGTTATTACTGTTATTATACTCTTCTCCACGACAATTGTAATTTTCAGTGGATACTTAAATCCTTCTGCACTTTCTATAATCTCATGCCTTCCTTGAGATAATTCTTTACCTTCTAAAATCTTTATAATTGTTGACTCTGATATTTTATATAATCTTGCCCTTCTTTTAGCGTGCCGTGAGAATTTTATTTCCACAAATCATTCCTCAATATTAGTGCCCATTCGCGGTTCAAAGGTTTTCAACCGTGAAACCTGAAAACCTCTCATAACTCGCTTAACCTATGCTTCCGGTGTTTAACGACCGTTGCCCTTACAATATACACCACTTCTTCCGCTATATTGGTGGAATGGTCGGCGATTCTTTCCAAATGGCGCGAAATAAACATCAGGTGCACTGCCCGTATAATATTCCCAGGGTCTTCCATCATATATGTCAGTAATTCGCGAAATATCTGGTCATTGAGGGCATCAACCGTGGAATCGCGCTGGCAAACCGCCTGCGCAAGGGCGGTATCTTTATTCACAAACGCATCAATGCTGTCTTTCACCATAGTTTGCGCAATAGTTGCCATCATTGGGATGTCTATTAGGGGTTTTAGCTGCGGTTCCTGATTCAGAGGAACAACCCGCTCCGCTATGTTTACCGCAAGATCACCCATCCTCTCGAGATTATTGGTAATCTTCATCGCTGAGGTTATAAACCGGAGGTCAACCGCCATTGGCTGTTGCAAAGCCAGCAGGTCAACGCACTGCTTATCTATCTCCAGTTCTAAATCATCCACCTGCTCATCGTGCATCACCACTGAGTGCGCCAGGTCGCTGTCTCTTTCTTTTAATGACTTAACGGCGTTTGAAATAGCCATCTCAACGACAGAGGCCATCTGGATAAGATTCCTCCGGAGAACACCTAATTGTTGGTCAAAATGTCTTTCCATTTGTTATTTACGAATTACAATTTTAGTTTTAGTTTTAGTTTTAGTTTTACGAATCACAATAATTTCCCCTCCACTGGGTGGCAATGGGGGGCGTCTTACGCACACACTCGTTCCCAAACCTTTTACTGAACATAATGAAGTATCTGCATGGGAACACAATGGCACTGGAAACTATATTTGAGGGTTCAGATTTGTAACCGTTCGGCTAAGCTCACGACGAACCATTCTTATAGCTCATGGCTCATAGTAATTTGGCTCATGGCTATCAGCACACAAGGGCATCCGTTTGTCATTGCTGCCACATCCGTTTGTCATTGCGAGCGCATCCGTTTGTCATCGCAAGCACATCCGCTTGTCATTGCGAGGGTCTTTTCCGAAGCAATCTCATAAACCGTCATAACGAGCCGTGTATCGTTTATGCTGAATAGTTACATTTTTTTAGCCCTTGAGCCACCCTTAATTTGCTTCTCCCGCGATATGGCGTTTCTTACGTCACGAAATATCCTGAACCCGCCGGGAGTCGTGTAATGTTTACGCTGAATAATTACAAAGCCATCAGTCCTGCTTTCTAACTTTTTCCTCAATTTCTTAGCTACTTCTCCGGAATCAACTTCTGATAAACGATCCGCCCATATTCCAAACGCAGGATGGCGCCTTTTTGTTATTTTTTCAGTTTTCAAATCAATATAAACTCTGACTTTTTTTTAGATATACGTTCTAATCTTTTCCTGATCTTTTCAGGTATAGACAAATGGCCATCAGGTAGTACATCGGCTATGTATTCAACTAGTTCGTTGCTCATCATATCTTCCGTTCTAAAAGCAGTGGTTAGTGTTTGACAATTTTATTGTAGCAGCAATTATTTTACACATCCTGTGATTATTTATGTCGTTCAAAAAGCAGTGTTAATCAGCGTTTATCTGTGTCCAACTATTGGTCATTGGTACATCATGATAATTCATTATAGATGTGGGTAATGCTTTTTCAAGAACCATTTGTGGATTTTAAATTTTGAATTTTGGATTTTAGGTAATAGTTCACCGCAGTTCGATATTCTCTTTTTATTTTTGCCGGCAACTTATGATATTACCCTGCAAAAACCTCTTTTTTTGTAAGTTTTTCTTCGTGCCTTTTGTGTTCTGTATTCTTCGTGCCCTTTGTGGTTAAACTCTTTTTAATTGCGGCTTTACGGCGATATGTGATTTGGGGAATTAGGGAATTGGGGATTTTACCGACTTACTTAAAAACCACAAAAAAAGGGGTGTTATATCTTTCGACATAACACCCCTTTTAAACTACTTGACTACTAAACTAACATTATCACTATTTTATTTTGCAAGAGTGACGTTTACTTTCGGTTTATCTTTCACACCTTTTACAGCAAACTTCACGTTAGCTTTTCCTTTGCTCTTCTTCGCCTTCACGGTAAACGTTGCCTGGCCACTTGTATCTGTTGTTTCGCTGGCAGGCGTTACCTTAATCTTCTTCTTGTTAGCCGAAGTAAGCTTCCTCTTTACCTTCACGCCTTGTGCAGGGCAACCATCTTCATCTGTTACCAGCACTATAACGTCTTCGCTGTCACCTTTTGTAAGACTCAGGCTATCCGGTGTTACAGTAGCGGCTGAAGCAACTGCCTCATCCGGTTCCGGACATGGTCCTTTCGGTTCCAAGGTTACTGGCAGGATCGTTACCGGAGGTGTCACTGTTACCGTTACAACCGATGTGAGATAGTCAGTTGCACTTACAGAAACCTCGTAATCACCGGCTTCGAGGGTAAAGGTAGCTCCACCACTTGCATCCGTAACTCCGGATTGTCCATCAACAGTCACCGTAGCTCCTGCGATTGGAATGCCATCTCCATCCGCAACCGCAACTACCAATGTCGCAGTTGGTGGAGGCGTCACAGTTGGCGTTGTTATTGGTGTTCCCTGAACAGAAGCAACCAACGCGAAGTCGAGGTTTGTTGTCCCGCCTGCCGTTACTACTATAGCAGTAGGGGCTGAGGGAACGTAACCGAGAGCCACAGCGGTAAAGGTACGAGTTCCAGCTTCAACATTCGCAATCGAGTAGAACCCATCCGCGTCAGTTGTATCAGTGTAAATCCCTGACTGATTACGCACCGTCGCTCCTTCAATGCCATCCCCTGTCGCCGCATCCGTTACAAACCCTTCTACCGAACCGGTTCCAGGTATAGGAGATACAGTTGGCGTTGGTGATGCTGTCGGTGTTGTCGTTGGGGTAACACTTCCCGTAGGCGTCGGTGTCGGAGTTGCGACCTCACCAACCGTAGCCGTATCAGTTACAACAGAAGAACCGCCGCTTGCATTTGGGCTGTCCGTGAACGTTGCCGTTATCGTATCGCCAGTTTGAGACTGAATACGAGTGTTCTGTAAAGAGCTGTCTGAACTTACCAGTATCGTACCTAAGAACGACCCGGTATCAAGCCCCGTTTCATTCAATTGAAGGATTACACCGGTAGAATCCGTAGTAGATGTTACACGCACAGTACCCACGATATTCGCAGTATCTATGGATGTATTTGACTCCGGATCGTACAAGGAAACTACCGCGCTACCGCCTAATGCAACAGTATCATCGGTAATATCAAGCACTGCACCAAAATTCTTAGTGCTAACCTGTGCAGTAACGTCCCTTGCAGGGGAATTCTCCTGATAGGTAACCGTTACAACACCATCCGCTACAGACCTTATGGTTTTTGGCGTTGTGGTACTGTCTGTAGAAGCGCCAGTCTTGAAAGTCCCTTTAAATTCGCCAGAAGATACTGCGGTTTCAGCAAGGGAAACCGTGATACTTCCCGCGCCTGAAGTGGAAGTGACGAATACATTCTGCGTTGAATTCCCGCTTAAATCCGAGTCTACGAGGGTAACGACTACTGAGTCACCACTCAGGAATGCCTCAGATTTGCTCAACGAAAGCGTCCCTTCACCCGCAGAAGTAACGATGCTTACCGTGGTAAGATTCTGCAGGTTGTTCTCATTGGAAGCACTTGGCGAATCGTTGTAATAAATAGTCACCGTATCGCCGGATACAACCTTTAGCTGCGGTGGTGTCGTTCCTTGGTCAGTACTACCACTTGGTGTAAGGTTGAACGACCCTTTAAACGTGCCTGAATTTACAGCGGTCTCCACAAGTTTAAAATGGGTAGTATTGGAAGTAGTAGCGTTGCTGGTATCCGTACTCGTAACACTCGACGAGTTGCTTGCGAATACTACCTTTGCCGCGCCGCCGTTCTTCTTAGCCAAGTTTTCATCAGCCGCTGAGGTGTTCCCCGTAGAGGTGCCAGAGGGGAAACCAAGCCCTACTTCATTTAAACCAATAGGTAACGTCGATGTGTCAGTATATGTCGTCTGCGCAACAGTAGTGCTGGTATTAAGGTCGCCATCAACCAACGTAACGACAATCGTCTGATTTAGACCTGCGGTGCCAGACGGTGACACAGAAAGTTCCGCTGTATTTGTAGTAAACGTTACATTATCGGCAGTTAACGCGAGGCTATCGCCAGACGCATATGCGCCGTCAGCATTCAAGGCGTCATTATAACGCACGTGGTACGTTGCGCCAAAGTAGCCGCCAATGCGGAACAACTGCGTACCAGAAATTGTATCTGCACGCTTCGTGTCCATATCGTTTCCAACTACCTGTACCCATGTTTTCCACGGCGTGTAAAAGCCGGTATTTTGCATCTTAGTAACAGATAATGTTGTGCCAGATACCCCGGTAACTTCACGGAACTCTTTGTAAATACCATCTGATATCCTTACTACAGAACCCGTCCCAATGGTACGCGCCAAAGATGTGGCATCCATCGGGCTCTGGAAAATGATGGAAGAAGTCCCTGTAAAGTCGGAGAAAATCGAAGTAGTATTCGCGGTATTGCTGTTAGTTGTCACCCTCGCTGCGGTGAAATCAAACCCAATGGTACCAACAAATGTACTTGAATTTATACCGGTTTCGGTAATTGGAACTGCAACCCAGTGTGTGCCGTCCGGAGATATTTCAACTGTTCCGGCAACGGCATCCGTTGTGGCAACAAAAGAGTTGGCATTCGCACTTGAAAGCGTACTCTGTGCGCTCGTCGAATTACCCTTGGTCAGGGCTATGAGAGGCAAGGCGCTTGTCGCCTGCGTACCCAATTTAAAGGAAGAAGATCCGGGGATCAGCGGGTCCCTGAATCCGTAAGTGCTATCACTTAGAGAATTAGGAACTACCCATATCAGAGAACCATCAGTGCTCGAGATCCTTACTGACTGAGTACCTACCCGCGAACCATCTTGATGCTGCAAATCTATAACAAAACTGCTGTTTGAATAACCGGCAACTTTCAACCTGTCGCCCCTGGAATTTGTTGTCGTTCCATTCCAGTCGCCAGACGCAACAGATCCCCTTGCGGTGGAACTTGTGTTCAGGTTTCCATCCACAACGGTGATTGCAAAGAAGTCGTTGATATCAACAGAAGTTTTATCAACCGCAACCGATCCCGTTTCGCCGGTAGCGCCAAATGCAGTCGAACTGGTAATCGTACCAAACGTGCCTGTAGCTGCCGTCAAAGCATCTAAATAGGACACCTTAACCGAATCGCCACTCCTGGCGCCTGCCAAGACGAAGGCATCCAATGTGACTGTAATTGAACCTGCACTACTTCCGCCAGTTTCAACACCGTAAGTACCATTCGAAAGCGTAGCCGTAATGCTTCCCACAGAACCGGTTATTTTCACCAAACAGTAATTTGCGCCATCTATCAGTTTGAAAATGCGGGTGCTACTTGGCAAATAGGCGCTAGTATTGCTGGTTGGATTTCCAAACAAAGACACCTCATCATTATCACCCCTAATACCAACTACCACTTTATCTGCAGCCCAAGTCTGGGTTCCAAAATCTGTAAATCCAGCGCTGGTATTAGCAGCATAGGCAAGCGTCTGCGTACCTACCTCACCTGCTGTTAAAGTTCCACCAACAATAGCCAACTTACCGTCCGCTGTTACCTCTAAAATCTGGAAGGTAACACTAGGGCCCGTTGGACCACCAAGCGTAATCGCACTCCCGTCGTAACCATTAGCAAAAGCACTGGTTGTCGTTCCCAACCTGAGATTGCTTTTGGCACTTGTCGAAGACGATCCATACACTTTACCTGTCGCCACGAACGACCCAGTGTTCTTCCCTGTTTCCACAAGTATAATATTACTCGCGGTAGCTCCTGTCAAGGCATCGCCAGTCGCGCTGTCCTGATCAATAACCTGAACCCTAACGCGAGATGATCCCGCGCTGGTCAGCCCGGTAGTAAACCCGTCCTGCAAACCAATAACCTCTTTCAAATTAGGATTCAGGTTCACGTTGGGATCAACGACTGTTATTTTAACATTTGCAGTTGCATCCTCTACGTTTACACCAGTATCAACAGATGTACCCCAAGGAGAAGCCGTAGTAATCTCGATGGTTGAGTCATTCGCCCCGATGATACTTACGCTTGCCGTATCCAAGGTTGCCCCGCTATAAACAAGAGCCAGCGTATCGCTGCTATTCACCTTCAAAACGCCGTCTGTACCATTTGCAGCGTTACCAGGCGCAGAAGATCCTAAACCGCCGGTTATCAGTTTTAAAGCTCCAGTGCCAGTACCTAATGCCGGATAAGTGTAACTTCCAAGAAAGTCTTCAACATAACCGGTCGAAGAACCAATTGCTGTGGCGTGAGGCAGAGTCGTTTGCCCTTTATGCGTGGTAAACGCAGTGCTCGACCCGCCCACCAGCGTATACGTAGCCGATTCGCCAGAGGTTAAAGCCTGAACAGTAACACTAATAGTAGTCCCCGTAGCCGTGGAATCCTCTACCATGATCCACGCACGGTCATAATCACTGGTGCCCAATTGCGGCAGATAGTGATCACGGTCAAAACTCCCCGTGGCGGCCTTTGCGTTTGACGCTACGCCCATAACCAGGGCCAGCATCAAAAACAAAACACCTGCCATGCTTAACCAATTGCCTTTTAAATTTAATCCAGGTCTTTTCATATCCTACACATCTCCTTTTACTAAGACCAACATGAATATACTTCCAATAAAATACCGCCCATACATTGGCAGCCACAAGGGCTGCCCCAACATTACATCATGATAATTTTATAACTCCCAATGTACTACGACCCCCTTCCGAAATCACACCACCTCCTTTTCAGGAATGCGAATTATGATAAGAGATGGGAAAACTGCACGTGCGTTTCTCTGCGCGTTACACTGCAACGATAGCGCAGGCCTTGGCAGAAAAACCAACTACTTTCTTCCTTATATTCACCCTCCTTTCCTAAATAATAACGCACGATTGTGTATTCAACTATTAGACAAGCTAAGACATTTTAGATTTTTTTAATCTGTGTAATCTTTGGTTTCTTTGGTTTTTTTTATTAATTTATGATTTTTAAATCGTAATTCCTAACAATATGCCCTGTATAGCTAAACCCCGGTGTCGCAGAATATAGCACGCAATCAGATGACAGTCAACTAAAAAATCAATTTTTCCCAAACTTTACAAAAGAGTAACACACAGCGTTTTAAAGGGTTAACGTTGGAAGTCAGAAGTCAGAAGTCAGAAGTCAGAAGCCAGAAGCCAGAAGCCAGAAGTCAGAAGTCAGAAGTCAGAAGTCAGAAGCCAGAAGCCAGAGGTCATAGGGCAGAAGTCGGCAGTCGGCAAATTACAGATTGAGGATTGCAGACTGGGGACTGGGGACTGGGGACTGGGGACTGGGGACTGGGGACTGGGGACTGGGGACTGGGAACATCTCTCGTTCCCAAGCATCTCTCGTTCCCAGTCTCTCTCGTTCCCAAGCTCCGGCGTACACCCTTGTTCCCAAGCTCCGGCGCACACCCTTGTTCCCAAGCTCCGGCGCACACCCTCGTTCCCAAGCTCCGGCGTACACCCTTGTTCCCAAGCTCCGGCGTACACCCTTGTTCCCAAGCTCCGGCTTGGGAATACGCTTATACCAGAAGCTCCAGCTTCTTTTCATAATTCAATTTGATCTATCTCGATACATCCTTTGCCATAAAGGTAATTCCCTGCGCTCGAATAAACCCAATGTCCGGCAT
>NZ_CAADGZ010000105.1:0-12250 GCF_900696675.1 uncultured Candidatus Kuenenia sp.
TACCCATATCTGCAATAAATCTCATTTTAACCACTTATACCGTATGGACTTCCTCCTGTGCCAACCACGCTGCATACTCTAATGCCTGCTGTATATCTTCACGTTCCAGGTCTGGATAGTCAACCAGAACCTCCTCAATAGTAGCCCCATGTGCAATTTGCCCAACAATTACAGAAACCGGGAATCTCATACCTCTAATACACGCTCTTCCACCCATAATCTGAGAATCAAATGTTATTCTATTAAACATATTTTCTCTCCATTTAATTATTTAGCCACGAATAAACGCGAATTTACACAAATTAAGACAATAAATAACAATTTATAGAACTATTCTTTCGTACTCCAACTTCTCTTTCCCAACAACTTTATAAGATAAATCCTTATACAAAATTTTATCTTCATTCGTGCTCATTCGAGTATATTCGTGGCTAACCAATTACTAAAATTTGATTTCTACCGAAGTGTGCCCAAATTGCTGAAACCTGTTTGTCTTTAGTTTTACATCACAGGGATTGCAATGTCCAAAGACGTCACATTCACGAAATTTTTCTTCTATCTCAAAATTTTCATCCAGGATATTTCCTATCGGTTTTCTCCCTTCATAAATGTCGCTATGACACCGATAAATATCACCGCCAGGCCCGATAATAAGCTCAGTTGTTTTGCATAATACTTTTTTGGCAAATTTTCTATCACATGCCCCTTCGTAACGGTACGTTCCATACATCTTCCCATTATGTTCACCAAGAAATTCCTTGGTACGGAAATCTATTCCTAAAGACGTACAGTGTTCCTTTGCTATTAATATTTCAGTCTCCTGTGTTGGATGCATCACTCCCCAGATACCGATACTGAAGCCGTTATTTTGTAGTTTCAAGACTTTCTTCACAAGTGGATCAAGTTGCATTGTCTCCGGGTGATAACTGACCCTGATTGATGCATACGGAGATTTTCTTTTAATTCTGTTGGGGTTTACCCTGCGGATAAACTCATCTTCGTCAAACTGGAGATTAGTCAGGACATCAATATTTAACTCTGGCTTTATATTGTTCAATATATAAATAAAATCTTTCTGAAGGCTTGGTTCTCCTCCCTGGAGTGAAATCGGGAGGTCGTCTCTGGAAACAATCCTGTTTAGCCCTCTCACCCAATCTTCACCAGAAATATGCTTTTTTGAAAACTTACCTTCCTCAAAATAATTAATGCAATAACTACATCGAAGATTACAGGCAAGAGATAAAAAGGTAGCAATGTAATTATATGATTGTGGAATTATAATAGGTTTCATAACTTTAGCATGGAATTAAAAGAAGTTTTATGTTGTTTTTCTCAAACAAAATACTTTTTAATCTGCGCTCTTTATATACCTCCAGAGATTCCTTATCGTATCAACAAGGTATGGGATTTCTATGACAGGGAATGCCCTCTCCATTTTACTGGAATACAATTCTTTCATCATGATCTCTTCGAGTGAAAAGAGGCCCAAATCCATGCCTTCCTGCAAATCTATTTTTTCTATTGGAATTGTTAATGGGCAACAATACGCATGAATTGAAAGATTTCCCAAATCCCGGACAACATCAAAACCCATTTTATACATAACTGACGGCTTATACCCTATCTCTTCAAACAGCTCTCTCCAGGAAGCATCTTCCGGGGTTTCACCTTCATCGATGGAACCACCAAAAAAGCCCCAACAACCGGGGAAATTTATTCCCTCTTTCATATCCCGTAATTGCATGAGCACTTTCCTGTTAACATAAGGGAGAATAACAACCACTTCTTTTGACCTGATATTGCTATTCCGGTTTTTTGTCATTACATTTTAGCAAAAATCGTATAAGGAAGGAGAAAGGGGGAATGGGAGAATAAAAAGAAAAAACATTTCAACCTTGTTGTTTTCTCCATTTCCCTTTTTCTCCTTTTCGCCTGCTTTAAATAAAATTTATATGTTTTACAGATGGATTTTTTATTTCCCATAAAAATTCATTAATAGCATTGGGCCTGCAGTTTGGTGGACATGCTGCTACTGCATCTAATTCGTTTTCTAAATATTCCTTTATTTTTTTCCTCTTTTCACCAAACCATATCCCCTCAAAAGTATTTTCGTAAATATTTCCAAAAACAAATTCTTTTTTATCCCAGTAGGGAAGACAGGTTGCAATATCTCCTGCTGAATTTAAAACGGAAATAAACGCAGTCCCGTAGCAATGTTTGTATTTCCTTTTACCATAGTTTTCAAACGATGCCTTCCTTGCGATCACTTTAAAATTTTTATGAGACAGGCTTTCTGCCTTACTCAGTGTATCTTCTATAGTACTTAGGTTAAATTGTTCTTTCATTTGATATGACTGTAAATGACTTTGCTGCACAAAAGGTTTTATAACAAAATAACCGATCCCGGTATCTCTCATCCTTTTTACTGCATCAATCAAATAGTCTATATTTTCTGGTAATAATACATACTGTAGACCAATATCGGTTTCTAACTTACCTTTATTTTTCATCCTTGCTGCAATCTCTATATTCTTCACAACAGTATCAAAGACCTCTGGTTTAACATTATGAATGGTTGCGTAATTTTCCCTTGAACCACCATTAAAACTGATTCGCACAAAAGTAAGCGAAGGGAGAATTTCTTCAAGGAGTTCTTCTTTCATGAACTGCCCATTGGTAAACATTCCCACATCAATACCGCTTTTTTTAGAATGTATAATAAATTGAGCGATATCCGGATGCAGAAGCGGTTCCCCCTCGCCGGCATACAACAGGCTTTTCATTCCACATGCCGCAATTTCATCAATAAACCTCAACAACCTGCCTGTTTCCAGCTTTTTATTTGGATGGCCAATATAATCATATGCACAAAATACGCACCTGTGGTTACAATTTCCCACAGGACTTACTTCCATATACAAAGGGAAACAGTCCCCTTCACAGAGAAATTTGTTTACCCTTTCCGTATGATAAATAAGTTTATGGTCATCAAAATGATAGTTTTTCATAAAACAACCTTAATTCTTCAATGGGACGCAGATAAGCACAGATAAAATCCATGAGTTAGGTCTTTTATTTAACCCACCCGGTGGGTGATTGGCATTGCTTATATATACTATTGAAAAAAACTGTGTTTATCTGTATTCTTCTGTGTCTAACTGCAATTTTTAGATAAAATGTTATTTTGCAAATAGTCTATTTCTTATCTTTTTGAGAAATAGATTTGGGAATATTGCCGAGGCTTGTGAAACCCACCCTTTCATAATCACTGACGTCGGTAAATTTTCGGAGACGATCCCCGGCAATGCTTTGCATTTTTTTCCTTTTCTCATTAAAAACTTCCAACCAGACATCCCGACGAATTTTTTCCAATTCATCAGGGGTTGTATCGGGTAGTTTAATCTTTGCCGAAGAATATCTGTGCTTATTAACATCAAAACCATCAACGAACAACCCCTTTTGCAGGCATTCGTCGTAAATGGGTGTACCCGGTAAAGGCGTAACGATTGATATATAAAAATCGTCCACATCAAGACTCTTTGCCAGATCGACCGTTTTTTGAATTTGCGCCCTGGTTTCTCCAGGGAAACCGATCATAAACAATGCCCGTGTTTCGATACCTTTGCTTTTTAAGTAGTCAATCATCTCCGGGACACGGTCAATTTTTACTTTTTTGTCGATGAGGGCGTTTTGCACGCCCTGATCCGCAGCTTCAATAGCAATCTGAACCTTATAAAAATGAGCTTCTGCCAGAAGATCTATCATTTCATGATCAAGCGCATTTACTTCTGTTCCGCCTGGAACGTGGAAGTAAATATTAGGGAATTCTTCCGCTATCATTTTTAAGAGTCTTTTCACCCGTGGTTTACTCACAAAAAAGTTGTCATCCAGAAATGCGATTTCTCCTACGTCGTATTTAGAAACTAACCACCTGATTTCCCGAATAACCTCTTCGTTCTTCCGCATGCGATAACCACGGTACCCACTCATTAATGGCGAAGTACAAAAATTACATGCATGGGGACATCCGCGGGTGCTTATCATCACGGCATGTCTCTTCCGCACAACATCCCCGCCTCCAATGCGCACGTCTGAATTCCAGTAATCTTCCAGAGGGAAAATGTCCCATGCAGGGAATGGTAACTTATCGATATCGTTAGGAATACCTGCGTTTTTCAAGTTATAATAACTCCACCCCCTACCGTTCGTAGCCGGCGTGTGTTTCGAAAGGGTGTTTTGTATCTCTCCATTTTCCCGATAGTATAAATTAGGGACTTCGTTACGTGGAAGGCGCCCATTCATACTCTCTAAAAAAAAGACCATAGATTGGTCTGCTTCTGCAACGATCACAAAATCCACGTGTTCACATTTCATTACGTCCTCTGGCGCACCACTGGGATGCTGTCCACCAAGCACAATTGGAATAGCAGGAAAATTTTCTTTTATTGTTTTACAGAGTTCAAAGACTTCCATAATTAAAAAGGAAAACAACACGCTGATCCCAATTATGTCGGGTTTTGCCTTTTCAATCCGAGCAAGTATATCTTCTGTGCTCAAACCATACAGAATCGAATGGTTTTTGAAAAACTCGTTCTTATAACCTTCTGCCAGAATATCCATTACCTGAACTTCATATCCATTTTGTAAAAGATTCGCAGCAATATATGCCAATCCTAATGGTGGAGTACAATGCTTACGGTGTGCCGGTGTACCGTCCGGAAGCACATAAACTTTACCTGGCGGGTTGATTAATAAAATCCTATTGTACGAGCATTTTGTTATCATTAATTACCCTCTCTTGAAGATATAATTTGAAGTATCTTCAAATTTTTTTGGCGCTTTTGACTTCGAGGCCTTGAATATAAAGAATCCCTTTTGCTCTAAAATGCCTAATACCTTTTTGTGTTCATCAAACGGTGGATACAATTCTATGTAAAGCTCCTTTACATAATTTAATGTTTTATCCATTCCTTCTATGACGTTCAATTCATTCATGTCAACATCGACCTTCACCTTTGTAGGTAAAGGCAAACTGAAAAGCCCTATCACATCATCCAGCCTCATGCATAAGGTATCCTGTATAAACATATCCTTGTCATTTTCTAAAAAAATTGATTTCCTGCCAATAGAGTTTATTGCGCCACCTTTCGTAAACTCACGGATATAAAATGGCTTTACCTTGGTCTCTCTATCACAGGCCAGAGGCAATGGAACGCATTGCTGGCTTAACCCATTTTTGTATACATTTGAATAAAGCAGTTGAACATTGTTTATCTCCGGCTCAAATGCATATACCTTTATACCTTTTGTTTTTGCCGCATAGAGCGAGTAGTTACCCACATTGGCGCCAATATCATAAAAAATATCGTCTTTGTTAAAGCTATCTATCCATTTAATAATTTCTTCTTCCTCAGTTAATAAGGTCTTTGCCCTCCACACTAATCTGCCGTGACCCGTACAAAAAATCAAATCCTCGCCAGTTGGAAGCTTTACACGTATTGTTGGATCCAGCATCTGTTGAATTTCAACCATGAGACGACTGTTACTGTTTAACCCAAATACCGAGATGGCAAATTTTGCTATGTATCTTAACGCTTTTATAAAAAAATTGGGTTGATAGCCAAATTGACCACTCTTATGGGCATCAGGTGATGGATAAAGGAATTTATCGATTTTTTCTTTAATGTTCATAGATCATGTTATATATATTTATCAAGAATGTCCCTATAGCCGTTCAAAAAGTCTCATACAATCTTTTATCACTACATCCATATTGTCATAGTAATATTTACCCATCCTGCCTATTGAAAATACGTTGTCAGGCAGTTCGTCTCTATATCTTTTTGCCTTGTTTATCTCCGACATAATTGGATACGGATATAATTTGTTATTGAACGAGGGTGTTTCAATAATGATAAGTGTATGCAGTGATTTGTACCCGGTAAGCAGCTTATATTCAAAAACCCTGGTATACGGTTCATCATTGGCATAGTGTATAAAATAGTAAGGTTCTGGGGTAATACGTTCGATAGGGAGTATCACTTTAAGAAAGTCACGACCGATGTAAGGCAATTCACCGTATTGATAATCAAAAAGCATATCCGGTGAAATAGTTGATACAATGACATCTCCAGTCATCCACTCATTATTTACACACATCTTCTTTTTTTGTATGTCAAACTTTTCAACAGCAGTGTTAAAAATAACCGTGCACCCTTCCACACATTTTTCAAAATAGCTATTATATCCGTCAATTTCAGTCGGATAAGCTACTATTTTTTTCCCTTCGAAACATGCCTTTGAGCCTGTTTTAAGGGCTACCCCTTTGGGCGAAAAAGAGAATTCGTCAAGTATTTTATTATTTTTTATCTTCCACATCTTCTTTGAGTAAGTATTGATAAATTTATCATACAGGGTTTCACCAACCGAATATGTCCAATACTCCTCAAAATCTCTTGCCGTTGAAACGTCGGCCCTATCCTTCAATTCTTCATGTACTTTTTCTTTGTCAGGCATTAATTCGATTTCATCTTTGTGAATCGGATACGTGTAAAATGCATTATCCCTTCCAACAAAGGTCATATTATAGTGTTTGAGTTCCCTTAAATTTAGATATTTGCTCATGTAGTTCCAGACATGTGTGTCGCCAACGTCAACAAGCAGGTGGTGAGGACCGTAGGTATAAGGGTGTCCGTAATAAAAAAACGTTCGGCATCCGCCACCTAATACCTCGGTCTTTTCTATGATGGTAACTTGAAATCCTTTTTGTTTTAACATATTTGCGGCAGTACAACCCGCAAAGCCGCCACCAATAATTAAAGCCTTTTTCATAAATTAGAAATCCTTACTTGAATGAGTTGAAAAAGAATGCAAAAGGAGAAAGGGAGAAAAGGGAGAATTAGAGAAAAGAATATAATCTAAAACACTTTTTCCCCATTTCTCCACCTTCACCCTTCCTCCTTCCTTACACAATTTTATCTATAACAATATCTGCAAACATTCGGCACCTTGCCACTCAAATGGGCTTCCCTGAATTTCGTGTATTGAGGCGAGTTCCAGATATCATTAAAATCAATATTCAGAGTCCCAAGATTAAATGTGTCAGGATTTGCAATCATACAACACGGCACAACTTTTTTATCTGAAGATATATAAGCCCTTTCAAATGGCCAGGGACATGGATTCGTTTGTGAATATTTATCACTTATGTTCCAAAAGGTTAAGTTAACGCCTAAATCACGGGCATTTCCAAGGAGTTTTTCAACATCGTCTTCTCTTAAGCACGCCACCTTCTTTTGATCGTTTTTATCCGTTAACCGATCGTTGCCCCAACCATGGACATCCAGAATTATTGCAATCCTTTTAAATCCAAGCTCATTTGCGAATGCAGGAAAGCGATGCAACTCTTTTACATTGTCTTTTTGAAGTAATACCCACATCCTCGTTTTATCGATTCCTAAACTATCACAATAACTGTTGATAAGTTTGCAATTTTTTACCAGTCTTTCAAAACTTGCGTTAATTCGTATTTTTTCATACGTATCCTTTGTTGTCCCGTCAACTGAAATCTGTACCTCGTCTATGCCTGCATCAATGATTCTTTTGTAGTTTTCTTTTTTATCCAGTATGGTCGCATTCGTGGACGTGCGTACCCATATATCTTTACTGCTGGCGTGCGCAACCATATTAATAAAATCTTGTCCTAAGAATGGTTCACCCATACCTTGAATTTTTAATTCATAAACGCCATATTGCTCATCAATAATGCCCTTGAAATCGTCAAGGGTCATGTCTGCACCCCGTTTAAAGGATTCCCATGAGCTTACCTGGCACATCTCACATTTGAGATTACAGCGGCTTACGTTTTCGATGTCCAGTTTTATGGGCATATAGTCTATCTTTGCATTTTTTGAGCTATTTTTATATTTTAAGAAATTTTTATGTCTCTCGGGATATTTACTAAATCCTGCATGCAATTTCTTATTATAAGCTTCTACATTTGGAGTCGGTTTTGGGAACTCAAATGTTTTCATTTTTTTCCTCTTCTAGCATCTCTTTTACATACAATCTCAGAGAATCTCTTATATCCATGGGACTATAAATTTTTAGGAGTTTTTTATTTGAAATCATGTGAGATATTGCATTTCTGGGATCTTTTAATTCAATTGGAGACCTGGAAGAAAGCTCATTTTCCATGAATTCAACGATATCCTGGGACGTTGTAACACCATTTGCGCATACGTTAAAAGCATCATTTTTGTAATACCCGACTGTGCAAATTTGCCTGATTATCCCATAAATATCGCAGGCATGAACTACATGATTGTAAGGAGCATTATAGATTACCAAAGGATCATTTTTTTTTAATTTGTGATAGATACCGTCAATCCAGCCATGCGAACCAACAGCTATAACGCCAGGCATTCTGAGCGAAATTGTGGGTATGGTTTCCTGCAAAATTTTTTCACCAAAATATTTGGTTTGTCCATATAGTTCCGGATTTATTATGTCAATATCCTCAGTTGCAATTTTTTCCCGAATATCACCGTAAACTTTCATGGAAGAAGTATAAATAGTAGCCTTTGGTTTCAGTTCAGCAGCCATTTTGCTGACATGATAAGTCAGTAAAATATTTGAATGCAAATACTCCGTAGCTGATTTGTTTAATAAGGATTGTGCAGCCATATGAATGATTATGTCTGCAGATGCGGCATCCAGTTTATAAGGACTTTTACTTAAATCGTGAGCGAACCAGGTAAAGTTGTGGTGAACTATATTGGGGTTAGTTCTTGAAATGCCTAAAACCTTATCGCCGTTTGCCAGAAGTTTCTTAATGACATACCTTGCAATATAACTACTACATCCCGTAACTAAAAAAATCATATAACCTGTTTCGTTTCCAGGAGATTACCCATAAACATTTTCACAGACTCTTTATCATCCCCCATTGGGGCCCATGGGGCAAAAATACTATCGCCTTCGCGAACAAAAGGACCTATTTTGCTTTCATGAAAGATAACAAAGTCACTGGTTGGAGTGGACATGTGATAATGGTTCCTTTCAAACCTATATAAGAAATTACCATCGTGAGACATATCACACCTATCTATTACCTTTCCTGCATTATCAAAAATAAACACCGTTTGAGTTCCTTCAATAAGCTGATATGCTTCGGCCTTCTTCAGATGTTTATGAGGTCTCACATAAGTTCCCCTGTGTTGTAAAATAATCATGTTATGGAGATCAGAATCCGGCGACTGATGCATTGAAACCCGGATATCTTTATTCTCCTCCGAGGCTATTTTCTTTAACTCATTCATAACGTCCCTGCTTAAAGAAACGACCTCTCGTTTGCAAAAAAAAGATAATGATCTGGCTTTTTTATCCTGTACTATAAAAGGATATTGAGAAAAATATTCCATACTCATTTTTTATTTAATTAAAACTCCGTTTTGATTCTTCAGAATCCCATAATCGACAACCTGTGCAAAAGGCAAATTCATCCCGCTTCCCTTGCAAATGTAATTCTCTAAAATTTCTAAAATAAGCTCCACTCTGCCAGATATCTTTGATACTACACTCCCCTATATTGCCATTAACATATTTAAAATCATAGTCCAGGGGGCATATAGTAACATCACCATTATATCGTATAATCATCGTTGAAAAAGGCGAGGTGCAAGGCGTATAGAGCTTACTCATTTCTTTTACTGCTACATAATTTCCCAATTTATTTGCCCAGCTATGAATATTTTTGGCATGAACACTATCTTGTTTTTGCAGGATGCTTCTCCAGTATTTGCCCCATTCTTCTATTTCTGCAAGATTATCTTGCTGTATAACCATGCGGACTCTAATTTTCACACTCGGTACGGTACTATCCCTTAGTTTGATAAACTGAGATACATTATTCATTATCTTCTCAAAATTAAGTCCGGTTCTTATTTTCTCAAACGTTTCTTTTTTTAAACCATCTATAGAAAACATAATCTCGTCCAACCCGCTTTTCATGAGGGATAATGCCCTTTTTTTCGTTAAAAGCGACGCATTTGTGGAAAATGTAATATGATTAATACCACCTTCTTTTAAATACGTTATCCTTTCTTCCAGCTTCCTGTCTAACAAAGGCTCTCCATCCCGTGAGAGATTAACCGTTCTTACAATATCCCTGTTATCTATCAGTTCATCTGCCATTTTTCTGAACACCATGTCGCTCATAAATGGATTACCGTTTGTTTGCCATTTATTCACCGTACACATCTTACAAGTTGCATTGCAGGCATTTACCGTCTCGATTTCATAATACCGGGGAAATCTTAAGTAGTCTTCAAACTTATCAAGATTGAGTTTTTGTTTTAAAAATGTGATATTATCCATTTTATTCCAGCCAGCCAAACACAAAACACACACGTTAAAGAATTAACGTTTTCTTATTCTTTTCTTCAGCACAGTAAAAATTTTATTTTGGGCTAAGGTTTTATCACTACAATCATGATTTATATTCCCCTCCCTCGACGGGAGGGGCAAGGGGAGGGTGGTAAAAACAATGCTTCCTGATTACTTCCCATACACCATTTATATTATTCAATACCTCGTTATTCCAAAATCTCAAAACTTTAAAACCTTGAGTTCTTAACCATTCGTCTCGTTCCTTATCTTTGTTTACATTTTCATCTCTTGCATGCTGTCCACCATCGATTTCCACGATTATTCGCCTGTCAAAACATAAAAAGTCAACAATATAATTCCCAACAGGTTCCTGTCTTCTAAATTTAATTCCTTCCATCTGTTTTTCTCGTAGATATCTCCATAACAGCCTTTCTGCATCAGTAGCCCTCTTTCTCAGATTTTTGGCTAGAGGAATGAGTCGTTTATTTTTCATCACCCTCCCCTCACCCCTCCCATCAAGGGCGGGGAAAATAAAGTATTCCAAAATTATGAATATTTATAACTTCTCCCATCATTTTTAAGAACACTCGGTTATTCCGGCTATAATTCTCATGAAAATTTGTTTAACAATTCCTTATACAAATCCTAAGTGTTCACTATCTGCATTTAAATATTCAGCGATAATCTTGTTTTTTTCATTTGCCACGCAGTGGTGGTTGCAGACTTTGGCAGGGTTTACTTTAAAAAATTTACTTTTATCCGTAAACCAGAAGTCTTTAAATCTCCGGTCTTTTATGGAACCAATGAGCCCTTCGTCGAGATTATATGCCTTGTCCTGGCATGGATATATATTGAGATCTGCGCCAATTACGGGAAGTATCTGGAGAAAGGGACACCATGTATAGTCTTTTTTGAATTTCACATCCAGCTCGTGATACGCATCGAAGATTTCGAATGTGTTATCTGCAAAATCTTCTTTTGCCTTTCTTGCCTGTTCTTTCACCAGATCAAAAAAAGGCTTGTGATATGAATTGTTCTCTGCACCGTCGTTGCTGACAACACAGGGAGATACTTTCACGCTGTTGACTCCGATATCTCTGAGTTTCTTGATAAATGCATATACATGTTCGGCGTTGTGTTTATCAATGATAAAACTTACTCCAAGATAACACGATCCTCCCAACCGTTTAAAGTTCTCCATATTCTTCATTACTTTTGTAAACTCACCCTTTGAAACTCCCCTATAAAAGGAATAGCTTTCATCATCCCACCCATCGATAGAGATCCTCAGCCATGTGCCACGGTGTGCAAAAATCTCTGCAACTTCTCCCTGTAACCGCGCCCCATTTGTTAAGGATGCGAATTTTATCGGTGTCTGCGCCAACTTCTTTACAGCATCCAACAGATAAGGATAGTAAAATGGATCCCCACCTCCGCTAAAGGTAACAGCTTTCACCCCCATTTCCACGAGGTCATCAATAATTTCTGACATCTTCTCTTTGGGGATAAAATCCCTTTTATTCATATCCTTGCCAAGCTGCAGATTGTCCACTTTGTATGCACAATACCAGCAGTTGTGGCCACAGGCATTGGTAGGTTTAATTCTTATGTGTATTGGCGCCAGTATCTGCTCTTTTTGCAGCGGCAAAGAGTCAATCTTTTCTTTATAGTGAAATATTTTTAATTTAGTATATAAAAGTCCCATAATGAAAAATCAAATTGGACGCTGATTTTCGGTAGAGTAGAAACAGACGACGAGAACTTAGGCAGAAGTTTGTTTTCTCTGTTTGCTGGCTGGTTTCCCGCCAGTGCCACCATATCTCCGCCATATACTTATCATCTGCCCCCCTCGTCAAACCGT
>NZ_CAADGZ010000106.1:0-12037 GCF_900696675.1 uncultured Candidatus Kuenenia sp.
TGAGAACGAGTTGTGCTTCGATAGTTTAATAGATTACGCTGAATAGTTACAACAAATCATGGTATTAGAAAGATGAATAATTAAGTATTATTGTGGTGGATTCGGTGCAAAAAAGCCGCATCTTAATCCACCCTGGATGTTTGAAGCACCAAGAATGGAACAAGGAAAAGATGCTTGTATAAAATAATTGCTTACTGGTATAATCTCAAAGTTTTACAGTGGAAAAGTAACTTCTCAATAAGTTGAGGCAAAGAACTCTCTTACAGTCGGCAATCTGCAATCTACGATCGGCAAACTGCAGATTGCAGACTGTGGAAGGTAGAAATTATTATAAAAACCTCAACTTATTGAGAAGTTACCGTGAAAACAATTACGCCCTGGCAATGTTTTTGTAAATAGGTATTGTTAACTATATTAGGAAATGAGCGAAACCATGAAATCTGGAAGCAATCTGGAGAAATTACTCCGTGACGGAAAATTTGCAGTAACAGCGGAACTCGGCCCTCCAAGGGGTGCGGACAGAACGGTAATTGAAAAAAAAGCGGTGATGCTGAAGGGATATGGCGATGCCTTTAACATTACCGATTGCCAAACCGCCGTGGTAAGGATGTCAAGCATCGCTGCAGGCAGAATTGTGCTTGATTCGGGTGTGGAACCCATTGTTCAGATGACATGCCGGGATAGAAACCGTATTGCCATACAGAGCGATCTTTTGGGCGCTGCGGCTTTGGGGGCAAAAAACGTGCTTTGCCTCACGGGAGACCATCAGAAATTTGGCGACCATCCGATGGCAAAAGGCGTATTTGACATTGATTCCATTCAACTTATTCAAATCGTAAAAGCACTTAGGGACGAAAGGTTATTCCAGTGCGGACAGGAATTGAAGGCGGGGAGTCCCGCGTTTTTTATTGGTGCAGCGGAGAACCCATTTGCAGACCCTTTTAAATATCGTGCGGCGAGACTTGGTAAAAAAATTAAGGCAGGTGCGGATTTTATTCAGACTCAAATTATCTACAACGTAAACAAATTTAAAGAATGGATGAAAATGGTTACTGATATGGGACTTCACGAAAAGACCTATATACTTGCCGGTGTAGCGCCCCTCAAATCAAAGGGCATGGCAAAGCATATGAAATATAACGTACCCGGCATGGATGTGCCTGATGAAGTTATGGAGCGCATGGACGCTGCTGCTGAAGCGAAAAGAGGGAAAGAAGAAGGGATAAAGATTTGTCTGGAAGTAATTGAGCAGGTGAGAGAGATAAAAGGCGTTGCAGGTATTCATATTATGGCCGTTGAGTGGGAAGAAGCGGTGCCTGAAATTGTAAGGCAGGCAGGATTGTATCCGAGGACTTCAGTATAAACACACGCTGTCAAGCAAGAGTACATCCGATGTTTAACAACCTTCTCAAACATAGAAACAATCAGGATGTTTAAGCCGTGCTTGACGGAAAGGCGTTTTTTTATTAAATAGCAATCTTCCCACTCTTTCCGTAATTCATCCGCCTTCGTACGATCAATCGCGAGGGCGCCTACATCATACATAACTCCCGTTATATCAGAACACTCGATGACCCTTCGTACCTCTGCATAAATTTGCTTTTGTGTTCTCTTGTACAAAAGATTGTCATCCACGTTGTTTGTTTTCTTTGCTGTGTAATACACCGTTCTCTGTATGTCTGTGCCGTCTTGTGCCTGTTGGATTTTATATGACAAATAAAAGGTGATTATTAGTATTGTAGAAGGGATAAAGGGTCTTTTGGAGGTAAAATGTATTCCATGTTTAGAAATGTCTTTTATGAGAATGGGGACCTCTTCATGCATAAAATCGATTTGATCCCTTCTTACTGCAGAACAGAAACCTTCCGTGTCTAAAACAAACCTCTCCTCTGTGCGCTTCTGTCTGGCGTTTGTTCCTTCTTCAGGTTGGAAGAAGATCACAGGGTTTTCATCGTCCTCAAAAGATCCTTGTTTTGTTTCCGGCGCCTTCCTTTTAAGCCCTTTTTGCCTCTTTTTTTCTTCCTGAATTAATCTGGCGATTATGCTTTTCGCCTCTTGAAGCTCTTACATGGATAATTCCGAAAGAGTTTCTTTCCATGATTTTTGCATACTGTATGCCGCCGTAAAAAAAAGGAGATAATAGTTTCAATGCATTTTTGAAGGATAAGGTGAATGATAAAAAGATGATTTGTTCGCTCAAATCTATTTTTATGCGATGGTCGGCAATGATTCAACAAATGTGTAGCTTGTGTATTACAGAAGACATTGTTGCGCTTCTATGACGCGCACTCTTTCAAAAGAATCATTTGTTTTGCCAGTAAATGAAGGTGGGTTTTTTCTTCGTTTAATAATTGTTCAAAGGCTTTCCGTCCGTCATCGTTTTTTGTATGCTGTATTGCTTCGCGGTAGTAGAGGATTGCATCCTTCTCTGCTTGTATGCCGATTTTTAAAGCGTCAACATCGCTTTTTATCTGCAAGGCAAGTTCTTTTGCCGAGTCTTTCCTGGTAAAGACACCTGTATCCACAAGGTGCTTCAAATATTCATCTGCCGTGTAATCCTCGCCGGCGTATATTTGTTCCTGTGGCGAAGGCAAAGAATCATAAATCCTCTGGAAGGTATCCATATGATCTTCTTCGTCCTGCGCGAGCTTTGCAAAGATTTCTTTTACCCTTGAGTCTTTTGCGTTTTCTGCCAGGGTAGTATAAAAAACCTTGCCTTCTTTTTCCATGTTTATTGCGATTCGAAGGGCTTCATGGTCATTAAAGTTTTCGAACTCCATTGTAATAACACCTTTCTTTTGTAGTTATAAAAGTTACGGATACAATCCCCTCACGGTAAAAACGTCAGCGACTTTTTTAATTGCCAGCATCATGGCAGAGGTGCGTAGGGAATATTTGTTTTTTTGTGCGAAAGCATAAACGTCATTAAATGATCTTTCAAGAAGTATTTTAAGTTTGGCGTTTACCTCGTTTTTGCACCAGAAATAACATTGCGCATCCTGCACCCACTCGAAATAGGAAACAATCACACCCCCCGCATTTGCAAGGATGTCCGGTACGATCTTTATTTTCCTGCCGGAGAGTATTTCGTCCGCCTCCGGGGTTGTAGGGCCATTTGCACCCTCTACGATCAGTTTTGCCTTTATTTTACCGGCATTCTTCTTTGTGATCTGGCCTCCCATTGCTGCGGGAATCAGCACGTCACAGGGTAGTTCCAGTAATTCAGCGTTCGTAATATTTTCTGCATGGGGAAAATACCGGAATCCCCCGGTTTTTCTGTAATGTTCTATAATAGCGTTATGAGACAACCCCCCCGGATTGTATATTCCACCGGTTGAACTGCTGACAGCTACTATCTTACACCCCATTTCTTCTAAAAATTTTCCCGCGGCAGACCCGACATTGCCATATCCCTGTATGACTACGTTGAGGCCCTTTAGTGTTTTTTTGCTTTGACGCACCGCGCTTGCGGCAATATAGGCAACGCCAAGCCCCGTTGCATCTGCCCTGCCCAGAGAGCCCCCAATATTCAATGGTTTCCCCGTGACGATGCCGGGGGAACAAAAGCCTTTATTCATGCTGTAGGTGTCCATGATCCATGCCATGGTTTGCTCATTTGTATTGACGTCCGGCGCGGGAATATCGATGTCTGGCCCGATGATTGGCTGAATAGCATACGTATAGCGCCGGGTAATTCTTTCAAGTTCGCCGCGTGAGAGTTTTTTGGGGTCGCAAACGACGCCTCCTTTTGCTCCGCCAAAAGGAATATCCACCAGGGAACACTTCCATGTCATTTCCATTGCCAGTGCCTTTAAGTCGTCCAAAGTAAGGTCCGGATGATACCGTATGCCCCCCTTATAAGGCCCTTTGGCAGAACAATGCTGAACCCGGAATCCTTCAAACGAAGCTGTTGATCCGTTATCCATCCGAACTGGAACAGACACGGTAAGGATTCGGGAAAAATGTTTCAATATCTGATGAATATCCTCCGGGAGGTTCATCCGCTTCGAGACATTATTGAATTGTGTTAGCGCCGTTTGCCACGGGCTATTCTCTTCCATCTTTTCCGGCATTTTAGAATATCTTTATTAAGGGATTTGGAATTTTCCAGTAATTTCAAAAAACTAAAGTGTGGTAACATTTTAGCTTTTTGGAAAATTCACGGGATAGAAAAAATACCATGTAGCCCCGTTAGGGGCGGTCTGTTTGTAGTAGCACAATAAAATTCAATAGAGTAAATAGCTCCGTAGGAGCGGCCTGTCCGTATTCAGGTAGACCTGTTTATATGGATTTACAAGAGACAGGTCGCTCCTAATTGTAGTAGAGACAGGTTTCAAACCTGTCTCTACGATCTGTTACAATATCCTATTTTGATACAAACAGGCTGCTCCTGCGGAGCTTATAGGTAATACATTTTTCAAAAAACTAAAGTGTTACAAAGTGTGACAAAATTTCTTTGCACACTTCCATTCGTCAGTGCATGCTTTCTGTCAAAATATTTAATGGTGAAATCCGAAAATGCTAAATTTCAATCCTAATCCTCCCCCATGCCCCTTTCCAATGGGAGAAAATGTCCCCAGCTGGCGGGGGTGCAGGGGGTGGATTCGTATTTCGTATTTCACAATTAAAGTTACTAAGAATATTGTTTCCTCTGTGCCGCCGCTGTCCATTTCTCAACCAGGGTATTTTCCGTGTTATAAATATTCATTGCAACAAGAGGCGGGAAATAGACAGTAATAACAACTAATCCATCATCATGAACATTTGATACACGATGAATTGTCGAAAGATCAATGCAGGACACTTCATTTGCCGAAACCGAATTCTTTGCAAACGGTGCGATCATACCCGATGATTGCTGTTTTTCAAATAATTCTTCCGTCATAGTCCCTTTGTAAACAAAGGCAATCCCAACAGAACCTCCGTGGTCATGAATTGAGGTGTATTGTCCCGGCTTAAAACACAATGCAATTAACTCACATGTGGCACTGGCATTAATAACATTTCGTTGATACCCCGTGCCGGAGAAACGTGTATATTCTTCAATAGACAATTGTTCCTGGTGCAATCCCCCGAAACTATTTCTTAATTCCTCTTCGGAAGGTATTCCCTGCAATGATTCAAAACGGGCAATGTATTTTTTTAAGGAAGCGTTCATGGTTAAAAATCCATTGGTAGATTTGGAAACGTTAGCAATTCAAGTTCATACTCATATTTTATCTGACAAAAACTAATTTCAAGTCCCTTAGCGGTTCAACCCTTCTAAATTGCGGCTTTGCAGCGCCGGGTTATTGTACAGAAAACCCGCCATCTACGAATATAACCTGTCCGGTTATATAGTCAGACGCCTTAGAGGCAAGGAAGACAACAGTTCCGGAGAGATCGGAGGGTTGTCCAATCCGCTGTAAGGGGATTTTTGAAATAATCGCCTGCTTTATTTTTTCGTCTTTCAGCATTTCCCTGGTAGTTTCAGTTTCCATCGAATAGGGGGCGATTGAGTTGACATTTATGTTGTATTTTGCCCATTCAATTGCCAGAGCCTTTGTGAGTTGTATTACCCCTCCCTTACCGGAACAATATGCTGAAGACCGGTTTGCACCAAATATTCCAAGGGCGGAACTCATGGTGATTATTTTGCCGCATTTTTTGTCGAGCATGTGCTTGCCTACCGTTTTTACACATAAATAGGTGCTTGTAAGATTTATTTCGATCGTTTTATGCCAATCGTCTAAGGAAATATCCTGTATTGAACCGCCAATAAAGGCGCCGACATTACTTACAAGGATGTCGATAGTTTTGAATTTTGACAAAACCGTTTCAACCATTTTTGTCACATCTTCCGGCTTCGTTACGTCAGCGGCAATAGGAAGTGATTTTACCCCGTTTCCCTCTATTTCATGCGCCGTTTCTTCCACATCTGAAAATGTACGGCTTGCCACCGCCACATGTGCGCCCGATTCTGACAGGGCTAACGCCATTGATTTTCCAAGCCCTTTTCCTGCACCTGTCACCAGGGCGATTTTATCATGCAAATTAAATAGTTCTACACACATACACACCGCCTTATACCTGTATACGAAAAAAAGAAATAAAACAAGGTGTTTTCTCTCAGGAATCTATTTTTTGTTTTAGAAGCATCTTGCTCAAATAATAATGGACTTGCCGGGCTTCGGAATCACTCAGCAACTGCGGATCAAATGCCCGCATTGTTTCTATTACCTTTAGCCAATCTGATTGCGTCCTCTTCTGTTGGAACACGCGTTCTAGTGTGTGACAAAGATGGCATTTGTTTAAAATTATCTTCATGCCTACCTGTGCATCCATTTTTTGCTCATCAATGCCAAGGTTTTTTATCAGAAATCCCAGCGCCTGCAATTCTTCCAGAGCGCTCAGGCGAAGCGGGTCCTTTGCCCTCATGCGGGCTACATAATCCCTCCATTCAGCCGCTGTTTTAAAATGTGAATACACCCTTTCTAATGAATGACAACTGGAGCATTTCGTCTGTACGACCTTCCTACCTTCACTCGCATTCACCTTTACCGGTTTGCCTTGTTGTAAAAGCACAATATACTGACTGCGGGCTAAAGTAAGGAGAAAATTCCGCCACTCATAATAACCGTCAGGTATACGGCAACCATTACGATCATGCCGTATATTGGCAGGTGCGGATAATATTTTTTAAAACCGCGGACAACGCATATTTTTGCAACGAGCAGCGGGAAAATAGCAAGTCCGAGATACGCATGAATAACATCCTTTGCCGACCAGGTAATAGGGTCGCTCGTGATTTTCAATGACATTAAATAACATATGAATATATAAAGCACAAAGAAGGCATAGCCGGCAATACGATGTCCCTGCCGGAAAAAATCCGGATAGTGTGTCTTTTTATTTCTGCCAGGCAGAATGATAATGAAGAGAACCGCAACAATACCGATAATGAGCAGGCCGAAGGCAAGTGAAGTAGTTATTTTGGGGTTCATTGAAATTGCTTGCTCTACGTCCAGGGGGGGTAATTAACGGGTGAAACCTTGTAACATTTTTAATAACGATATTTAACGCACGATGTAGGGGCGAAGCATTTGCATGCTTGAGTATGAACGCATGTATGCCAGTTATCGCAAATGCTTCGCCCCTACGGTTTCAGGTTTTACGCTTTTCTGCCGAAATTAACGCCAATTTCCTCCGCCGTTATTACCAATCCTGTTTCCGTAGGCACTTTTTTTTGTCCGCCTGCCACACTGCTCAGCGGAACAGATTCAATGTCCTGTCCTTTCAGACACACCATGCGTCCAAACTGATTATTAATAATTAGCTTAACCGCAGCGGCGCCAAATCTGGTGGAGAGTATCCGGTCTGTGGCATTGGGAGTCCCGCCTCTTTGCACGTGCCCCAGCGTTGTGACCCGCACATCTATGCCGGTGTTATTTTTGATGTAAAGTCCAGCCTTTTCGCCAGCGCCCCCGAGTCGTTCCGCACTCCCGCCTTCTTCTGCCGACTGCAAAATGCACAATGCGCCGTCTATTTCTTTTGCACCCTCCGATACAACAACAATACTGGAACGGCAACCTTTCTTCTGCCTGCGGAGAATTTTCTGGCAAATCTCTTCCTTATCATAGGGTATTTCCGGGATGAGTATTACGTCAGCGCCACCTGCAATCCCGGACGCCACGGCGATCCATCCTGCATATCTTCCCATTACCTCCATTACCATCACCCGGTGGTGGCTTTCTGCGGTGGTATGCAAACGGTCCAGCATTTCAGTGGCAATCTGTACTGCTGTACTGAATCCGAAAGAGACATCTGTGAAGAGGATATCGTTATCGATCGTTTTGGGTACGCCTACCACCGGGCAGCCCATGTCATAAAGATGAGATGCGATGTTCAGCGAGCCGTCCCCGCCAATAACGATAAGGGCGTCCAATTCCAGAGATTTTGTTTTTTGTATAACTTCCGAGGAGACGTCTCTTATCTCCGTTTTACCGTTTACCGTTATTCGATATTTAAATGGATTTGCCCGGTTTGAAGTGCCAAGTATGGTTCCCCCGACATGAAGAATACCCCTGCTGTTAAATGGGGTCAACTCTCTTGTTTTGTTTGGTAATATCAGCCCATCATAGCCATCTTCTATTCCTGTTATGGCAATATCATGTTTTTGGACAGCGGACTTCACGATAGCCCTGATGACTGCGTTCAGTCCGGGACAATCTCCTCCACCTGTTAACACACCAATCTTTTTTACATTATGTGACATAAGAGATATTGCCCCCGGTGGAAAAAAAACACGCCTTCATTTTTTCGCAAATTAGATTGTATTTTAAAAAGACAAAAAACCCAACGACATTCATTTTACCCACCCCTAACTCCTCCTAAAAGGAGAGTTTGATAAGTCCCCTCTTGGGAGGATATTGAGGGGTGGGTTTGTTCATTGTTTAACTAAAAATATTAAAATTCCTAAACATGAACATAAAAGAGAACAAAGTCGTAAAAATTTATTAACGGTAATTTTTAATCTGCAATGGCGTTCATCACCGTTGCTTTTTTGATAATTTCCTCACGTACCTGGCCAGGGCCTCTATCTCTTCAGGTGACAGCCTTTCATTCCATGCCGGCATTTTGTTCTTTCCGTTAGTGATGGAATGGAGAATTTCTTCGTCTGTTTTTGAATTTTGCCATCCAGGATCACATAAATCCGGCGCCTTTAATGCCTTTCCCCTTTTGTTTGCTTCTCCCGTCAATCCATGGCACTTGGCACAGTGATATTCAAAAAGATTTCGTGCGTCTATGGCCTTTTCTTCCCCACGGGAAGGAAAATGAATGACGGAACCTGCAAGCAAAAATAAGGCTGAAAAGATAAAAACGATTCTCAACATACTTGTTTTCTTATGTGCCATAATTACGGTATCCTCTTCCCGGTGTAAAAATTTTCAGCACAACTTACTTTTTAAACCCTCTGACAACAGGCACCAAAGCCTTCACTTCTTCCGGGGTCAGTTTTTCCTTGAAAGGCATCATCATTTCCGGCGTGCCTTCATTTATCTGCTCAATTATTCGCTCATCACTCGTCTTTGCCTGCCACTCAGCGTCTGCAAATTTACGGGCGCCCAGGCCTACGCCAAGATCTGTAGGGTTTCCATCCACGCCGTGACAGGTTTTGCAGTGTTGTAAATATAATTTCATACCATCAATGTTCGAGGCTTTTGAAACAGACGTTCCGAAAAAAAAGGCGCTTGCGCCAATGGTAACGGAAAATAATGCAAGGGTTAAAGTGCTTTTGTTCTTCATTTTTTCTTCTCCTGAAAAAAAACCAATAGAATAAATAATAGCGATTCGTTTTTAATACCGGTCTTTAGAATAATCCTGCGAATAGATTCATTCACGGTATTTAATACTCATAAGCAAGTACACGTATTATTCCCATAGTATCGCCGCCGGTATTTGTTGTGCTGTCAGAAACCGAGACTACCTTTGTAATATTGTTTTGTTGTAAGAAATCGTTCACCTCCTTATCCAGTTCAACTAGTTCATTATGAACATGAAATATCTTCAGAGTGGAAGTAAATGTTTTTACCTTTATCATAATAATTACTCCTTGTGAAAAGAAAGATTATGTCATTACATTTACTTCCCTCGTACCTTCCCATATACCGTGGAGATTGCACCGGCTGAATGCCCTGAGTGTTCTGGAGCCTTCATGTTGCAGTACAATGGAAAAAGAGATATCCGGCTTTGTCATAACTGCGGTAAAATCCACACGTGAAAGATAGATATGGCCGCAGTATAAATCGATAAATTGTATAAAATGCCCGTTTTCCATCACATGCGGGGCTTCACCGACTTTGATAGTTACGGTAAATGGTTCTCCCGCTTTTACCTTTTCGGGCAATGTTATTACCGGTACATGTTTTTTCACAGTCTCCGCCGGGCCGGTCGCTGCAGTGTTTATTTGACAGAACAATCCAGGTTCAGACATAGTTTTTCCCTCCATAAATCAGGTTTTAAAAATAATAAAAATGATTGCTACAATTATTTCACCCATACGCTGGCATAACCAGAACGAAACAAGCACCAAAAAGAAAATGCTAAATTCGAAACAAAATATAAAATCCTCCCCCCGACCCCTTACAAGGGGGGACAACTATCCTAACACTCCCCGCTAGCGGGGGACATTCTCCCTCTTTAAGGGGGCAAGGGGGGAGGATTAGGATTGAAATTTAGCATAAGGGAAGCGGGAGCTTCCAAGGCCACTTGCGTTCCCAAGCCGGAGCTTGGGAACGAGCGTTTTTACTTTTTCAAAAATCTGAACTGTTACAAGAAATTACTGCTACAGCACTAAAGGGTTATTTTTCCAACTTATTCCGGTACATTTTTTATTGCCTTTACAGGACATGCGTTAATGCACAGTTCGCATTGATCACATTTGTGTTGAAGTATCTCTGCCTTGTCCATATTCATGATAATTGCCGCGGGGGGGCATGCATATAAACATTCTTCACATCCAACACATTCAGTTTTCTCCACAATAATCATTGTTTCTGAGCCATAGTTAATTAATACCCCTGGCGCTCTTAATCATACGCCAGATTCTCATATTGCCCGCGAATGGTGCGAATCTCTCTTATGCTTCCTTTACCTGAATCTTTCGTGGTTTTACATGCTCCGCCTTTGGGAGTATTATCGTTAAAATCCCATCAGACATCTTTGCCTCGATTTTATCTCTGTTTACGGCATCCGAAAGGATAAAGTGCCTGTGATAATGTCCTATATTGTATTCGCTGTAAAGTAATTTCTCATCAGTGTATGCTTCCTGAGAGATTTCTCCATTAACTATTAATTCATTGCTTTGCATATCTACCGTAATGTTGTTAGCTCCCACCCCGGGCATATCTATTACGACTGTGAAATTATCCGGTGTTTCATAAATATCCGACAAGGGATAATACCAATTGCCTTTTCCCGTCACAATACATCTGTCCGGCGCAAGTTTCTTTTTTTTAACGACAGGGTACTCTGTATTACTCATTGTAAAAATCTCCTTTTTCTTTAAGATTTTTTTATCTCAATTTGTTTCGGTTTTTTTTCTGCTGCCTTAGGCAATGTGATGGTTAGGACACCATTTTTGTATGATGCCACAACTTTTTCTGCATCGACTTTTTCCGGCAACATAATAGAACGGGCAAATGTACCGAAGTTTCTTTCCCGGCGCAAATAAGTTATATGTCCTTCGCCCGTGTTTGGTTTTCTCTCTCCCTTAATGGTTAAAATATCATCCGCAACCTGAACGTCCAGATCGATAACCTTAATGCCAGGAAGTTCTGCCCTTACAATAACGTTATCTTTATTCATAGATACCACCATTTGGGGGAATTCTGCGCCCACATATCCTTCCGTCTTAGACCCGGAACTGAGAAAATCAATCAAATCACCCATTTCACGTTGAATATGAGTAAAGCCTTCTAAAGGATCTGTATTCTCCCAACGAATTAAATTCATTACACCCCTCCCTTACCAATAAAAAAATGAATGTTAAATTAAAACATGGAACAATATGATTTTTCTAAAACGATAGATTGCGCAATCTATCGTTTTAGACAAGATATCATTCCATAACAGCGTATTGTTTATATTGCTGGCAATGTTTTACCATCGTTAGTTCCGGAATAATAAAAGATTACAACCGCCCGGCAATGCAAATACAGAAAACAGATTGCTTGAAAAAGGAATAATTATTTTCCTTGTATATTTAAGAGCGCAATAAGAATGCCACTGAAAAGACCAGTACACGTCTTTATATATTATCCTTATATTTTGAGCGTCGTCAATGCCCTCTTTTGGGTAGTGATAAAATAAAGGGTGGATCAGCTCAAACGTTATTTATCCTCAGTGCACTGGTCCAATTTAAAGGTTCAACCTAAATCCTGCAAACAAGGCAAAGCCTTGTTGCAGGAATAGGATTGAAATGGTAGGATTTCCAAGGTATTCGGCGGTATATTGATAACAAAAAACACCTGAAAGGAGATTCACCATTTCGATGAAG
>NZ_CAADGZ010000107.1:0-11969 GCF_900696675.1 uncultured Candidatus Kuenenia sp.
AGCCTTTTAAAGCATTTGTATCAACGGCTAAACTTTTCCAATCGTTTGGGAAGAAAGTTCTTAGAAGATCCCAATCTTCTCTCATCATGGCTTTATCCTCCTATAGAGTGATTAGCGGGATAATTAACATAAAAATACCATGATGAATAAAATTTGTCAATAAAACAAGTTAGCGCTTATGGAGGCAGCACCTGGACCACCGTTGAAAACAAAGGTCACCGGCCGTGGGTAATCATGTTGTTCGTCAGCGGTATAACTGATATAAAAAATCCTGCTGACTGGCTTTGCCTCCTTATCCGTTATGGTCAGCGATGCTGCGGTGGCAAAATACTCCAGTGTTTTATCCGCTGTCGTCAGAGTATGTTGGGTAACGGCCCTGTTCGATGCGTCAAGAACACGCTCTTCGGCCTGCTGTTTTTCCACCTCAACCTTCTTGTTGTCTGGCACACCCAATACAATAGACGTATACATAAAGCAAACACAAATCAGCGTAAAGGCTGATATTGTGAATCGATTAGTGCTTCCTAATGTGTTAAACATTTTTAACCTTGTTCTAATGTAATCCATGGAAAAAGGCAGTCAAATCGACCGATCTTTTGAAATGGCATGATTCGGTAAAACTTACCAACTTAACACCACATACTGCTGCGCATTGCCTCTCCGAAGGAGCAGCAGTATACTTTTATCATCGCTGCTCTTCTCGACCGCACGCTTGAACTCGGCAGCATTTTTCACGGGTTCGCGATCCACCTGCATAATCACAGTGCCAGGCTCAATGCCTGCCATTGCAGCAATAGATCCTGGTCTGACTTCCGTGACCACAACACCTTCCCCCATTTTGACTCCAAATTGTTCAGCCAACTGCGGGGTTAGCGTTTGTACCGTCAGACCAAGTTTCTCGGCGCTTTGCGACGAAGTCTGTGCAGCCAGTTTTTCTCTGGTGAGCTTGCCGATTGTCACAGTAAGCGTCATTTGTTTTCCTTCCCTCAGGATAGTCAACTCTTCCGTGCTGCCCGGCCGAGTGAGTGACACTCTGTTACGGAAACTGCCGACATTTGTTACCGGTTCCCCGCGATATGCAATGATTATATCCCCTTGACGCAACCCTGCCATATCAGCCGGTGAATCGTCTGAAACCTGAGAGACAAGTATACCCTTGACCTGTTCAACACCGAACGACTTTGCAAGATCAGCGGTAAGCGGTTGAATCACAATACCAAGGTAACCACGCGTTACTTCTCCTTTATCGATCAACTGATCGGCGATCTCCCTGGCAAGATTGATAGGAATCGCAAATCCCACACCCATATATCCGCCACTGCGGCTGAAGATGGCTGTATTGATGCCTACCACCTCAGCATCCAGATTGACCAGTGGACCACCAGAGTTACCGGGATTAATCGCTGCATCTGTCTGGATGAAATCTTCATAATCGTTAATACCAATACTCGTACGCCCCTTGGCGCTCACCACACCTACGGTGAGGGTATGACTCAGTCCAAATGGGTTGCCAATGGCAACAACCCACTCCCCAACCTCCAGCTTGGAGGAATCACCCAGTTTTGCCGCCGGCATACTGCTAGCCTTGATTTCTATAACCGCCACGTCTGACTGGGGGGTCCCGACCTGTAATTTTAGCGTTATATTCAGAACCATTCTGGAATTGCACCCGGATAGTATCAGCATTTTCCACAACGTGATTATTAGTAAGGATGTATGTTTTGTCAGACAGCAATCCGTCCTTTACCTCGAACACAAATCCGGAACCCTGTCCAATAATACGGTGTTCACTTTGAGGTTTATCAGAAGGCGGTGTCCGAGGAATACCGGGGAATGGTTCACCAAAGAAACGTTTGAAAAACTCATCCCCAAAGGGCCATGAATCGCCAAAGGGTAACCGAAACCGTGTTCTCGCCGAATCAGATACTTTCGATTCAACCTGTATCATTACTTTGTTAAAATAATATGCAAAACAACCTTAATTCCCTCTATTTAAAAGGATTTATGCTTTGAAAAATCCTTGATTAATACCATACAATAAGTAGGATGCCGAACGCAAAGGCATACAAAATATATCACTTTATGAACGGTTTCAGTGGTTTTTAACAAAGTAATGCTGTATGAAAACCACAGATGGCGATACTTCCCGTGCCACAGATGCAAAGGCCTTACCGGTCTGGCGCAGGTCTTTAATACCGTTGTCTTCTAATGCATAGGCTGGCATTACACTAAAACAGAAAAGCGTTACGTGCAGCATCATTAATTTTATCTTCATCGTATTCTCCTGCATCCTTAATTTCTATTGCTACCGTTGCCGATCTTAATCAGTTTAAAAACTAATCTTGCAAACCTCTCTTTACATAAATTGTCTCCTCTTGCCCATAAATTTCGCCTATCATGGAGGCGCTGTCATTACATAAAAATGCTCCAATAAGCGCCTCCATAATAACCAACAACAACATCATTCTCCCTTTATTTCAATCTTACGCACATTTTCCTGCGCTTTTCCACTCTTAGGCAGATTGATTTTCAACACCCCTTTTTTGAACGAAGCCTTCACTTTTTCCTGGTCAACTTCACAGGGAAGTTGCAGAGAACGGTAAAAGGATCCGTAACTTCGCTCTACATGATAGTACTCTTTGTCCTTTTCTTCCTTTTCCTGTTTCTTCTCCCCTTTAATAGTGAGCACATCGTCTCTTAAAGTAATTTCAACATCATTTTGATCCATTCCCGGCACTTCTGCGATAATCTCAATTTCTTTGTCATTTTCACTTACATCTATCTTCGGTGAAAACTCGGCGAATCGCTCTTCCTTTAATGGGAGGGACGGGAATCTGTCAAACCCTCTGAAGAAATCGTCAAATAATCGGTCCACTTCTCTCTGAAGGGTCGCTACAGGGTGTTGCAGTCCTGATAGTGCAGGCTGCTGTTTTCTTCTATTCCAGGTTATTAAATCTTTCAAGGCCATGGTCGACCTCCTTTCTTATCAATTAAATGTTACATGAATGTACAAAACTTTTTTCTGCATGGTACAATAAAAATCTGAAACAGTCGGGGGAAACAGGACCTTGCAGTTCCTCACATATCAACCATTATTTCTTTCTCTCCTGAGTTTGCTCAGTCTTCTCTTCAGTGTGAGCTTGACCGGTTTCTTTGCTAAACAAATTGACTGCCCGCTCCCAGAACTTGCGAATCTTAGATGCCGCTCCTTTTTCTTCAATCTTTGTCGTCAGCTTGGTGATATCATCCTCAAGCTGTTTCACAATTTTCTTAGCCTCCTCGTCTTCCAGCAGTGCTCGGTATGTTCCCAACTGGATTTGAGCCAGTCTCAAGTTGTCCTGTGCAGCTTCGTGCTTACCCTCTTCAACCATGCGCTCAGCCAGCCTTAACGCATGCTGTACTTCTACAAGCGGATTGTCTACCTCATGGAAAACGAGCTTTACACCTTTCGTCTGCGCAAGGGCCAACTGGACCAGTGCTTCGTCCGGCTTTCCCTTGTCCAATAAAGACTCTGTATGGTTCAATTTTCGCTCAATATAGCTGAGGTCTACAAGCACAGATGTATAAATGACATCAACATCTGCAAGTCGCAGTCCTTTAAGTGCCGCCTCCTTCTCCTTGGCGTCAATGATCGGTTCTACAATTTCCATAGCGATAGTGCCCTCATATAAGGCAATCTTGTCGTCCTGGACCTTGTCAACCTCCCGATAAACCACTTTACCGCTGACATCTTTCACCGATGTCGTCACCGTAGTAACGGGGAGTAATTCCCTCACAACCTGCGTCAGCCTCTGAGCATTCTTGATCTCCGGTTTTGCAGCTTCGGGGTTCTGATCGATGAGACTTTTTGCTGCATTGTTCAGATGATTGACGATACGCGAAGTCAAGAGAGATGCTTGGTGCTTATCCTGCGCAGACAAAGCGCCTTCAGTGTACCGTTCTACGGTTGTCTGATAGCGTTTACCACTGCCAAACGTGATGTATGATTGATCCCGCTGCTCTCCGCCACCCAATGCCTTTTCTGAGGCGATGACAGTCGCGCACATAAAAAGAGAGAGAGCAATTAATGCAACCACACCAGAAATTACTGTACCTTTTCGATCATGAAAAAACTTACGAATTACGTTCATTTCTTTCCGTTTCTCCTTTCTCATACTAAAAAGTAATATATTATATTACGACATTACGACATAATATTACGACAAAAAATCCTTCCGTATTCGTTAATACACACAGGCTGTTTCTCATCTCACCTGGCGTTAACCGCTTCAATCAACCGTACGTCACGCCACTCTCTGTTATCCTATCTGAATCTTCTTTGGTTGTGCTTCCGGCGCCTTTGGCAGTGTCAGGGTCAATACACCGTCTGCCAGTTTTGCATCAATTTTTCCCGTATCAATGATATTTGATACGGTAAATTTCCTGGTATAATGACCTACATTGTACTCGGTATACACCGGATTAAGATGTTCATACGGCGTAAAGTCTATTTTTGCATCAACCTCCAGGACATTATTTTCCAGCACGACATTTACATTTTCCTTTTTCACACCCGGGACATCCATGGTGACGACCAGACTTTTATCGGTTTCAACGATATCCGTCATGGGAATATAATATTTGCCTTGCACCGTTTTCTCTCCCTTATATTCTGTTTTTTCCGGTTTCTGACTTTCAACCGTTGCTACTTCCTTTGTTTCATTACTCATACCATCCTCCTTTCAGGGTTATTATTGAATTGCAATACGTTTTGGTTTCTCTGACTCCGCACGGGGCAGAGAGATTACCAGAAGGCCATCTATATACTCTGCTCTGACCTGATCAGATTCTACGTTAACCGGTAGTCTCAATGTCCTGTCAAATTTGGATGCAGTACGCTCAATACGGTGGTAACTGACATTTTCGCCGTAGTCGATCCTGCGTTCTCCGGATAGCCGTAATATGTTGTTTTTTACCTCTATGTTCAGATCCTCCTTCTTTACCCCTGCTAATTCTGAAACGAGCACCAAATCGCCATCTTTTTCAAAAATATTCATCGGCGGATACACCCCTCTACTGGTCGTAGTATTCTCAAAAAAACCCGTGTCGCGCGCCAGGTCCATTGCCTCCTGAAGCCCTAATAATGTTTCCAATGTCCTTGATAATGGTAACATGACAAATCCTCCTTTCAGTTTCAGAAAAAATCAAATTACTTGACACATCAAAAATAACTCAATACATTTATACAAGAAAACCGGTTTTTCCCTTTCTGACAATGCTTATCGCAACAAATGTGCCAAATTATATAAGTTATTGCTATTTCTAATGTTAGTATATTCTGTCTGTAGAAAAAACATAATATTCCGGGAAAATGGGAACGGTTATTCCCTTTTGTGTGGATTTATATTCCCAAATCAGTTATCATTGTGCGTAAAGACGATGTACTCTTGTGTCAAATGATGGGTAATATCAAAATTATGTGTTCTGTGCTAATGCAGGATGCATTTAAATCGATATACAAGAAACAACACACAATATTATGTTATGACTGTTTGGGAAATACTTGTCTCACTCACCTAAAATCTCATCAATGCAGGTATGAATAAAAAAAAGAATTCTGTTCAAAAATGGCTCGTTCCGTATAACGGCGATAAGACCGATGTTCCGCCTTATTTCTTTACCGATGATGGAAGCATTGACAAATCTATAATAGATAACCTTGATTCAGATGTTATTCTTTTGGACAGAGATCTCAACATTGTACTGATGAATAAGGCAGCGGAAAAGACATGTGGTGTGAGTTTTCACGAAGTAAAAGGTACCAACTATATGGCGTTACGACTGAAATCCTTAGAACAAGAGCTGTCAAAGAACTTGAATAATGTCCTTCAAACGAAGAAAACCTTTAATATTGATGTAAGGACGACCATGATATACACCCATACGATCAAAATCCAGACCATCAAAGAGGTAAAAAGTCCGCTCGATTTCTGAGGAATTCTATGTAGACCAATTAAGGTGCATATCAACCGTTTCAGAACCTACTCTGATAGAAAGGGTATGATCACTGGATGGATAGAAAATAAGAACCTTTACTATTTCAGATTACACAAAATGAATGCATTATTAATAAAAGGCGGTTATGTAGTAGACCCTGCTTCCGACTTTGAAGGATACGCTGACGTTCTTGTAAAAAATGGGAAAATAGAGGCGGTGTCACCCAATATTACCACCAACCCCTCTGTCAGGATTATTGATGCAACGAATAAACACGTCATCCCAGGTCTGATAGAGTGCCATGTTCATTTTCGTGAACCAGGGCTTGAATACAAAGAAGATATCAGAACAGGCTCACGCGCCGCTGCAAAGGGCGGATATACGACAGTGATTTGCGAGCCCAATACAAACCCGCCTATCGATTCCCCCGCCATAGTGGATTTACTCACGGAAAGAATTTTAGAAAAGAGCATAATAAAAGTGTTTGCCAAGGCATGCATTACAAAAGGTTCATTAAGTGAAGAGTTGACGGACATTGCCGCCCTTGCTAAGAATACCCGTATAAAAGCATTATCGGACGACGGCAATCCGGTATTCAACGATGCTTTAATGTGCAAGGCTTGCGAGCTTTCAGTACAACATGCTATTATTATTAGCCCACATTGCGAAGACTCTCCATTTTATTTGAATAAGATAAAAGACATTCCCGGCGCAACCCGTTTCCCAGGCGAACCTTATTCACACGAAACCGATTTTGCCAGGCGTGACATCCGTTTTACGGAACAAGCAAAAGGCCGTCTGCATATTTCCCACATAAGCCTGAAGGATACCTTGGCAGCGATACAACAAGCCAAAGAAAGAGGCATAGGAAAATTCACTTGTGAAGTGACCCCCCATCACTTATTATTGGACAACAGCTTCCGGGATAAAGACGGAAATATGCCCAGGACAAATCCTCCCTTACGGTCCCGTATGGACGTGGAAGCCATGCAAAACGGCTTGGCAAGCGGTATTATTGACGTCATCGCAACAGACCATGCCCCGCACACCGACGATGATTTAAAAAAAGGCGCTACAGGCTTTGTGGGACTCGAAACCGCCCTTGGCGTATTGCTTACTAAACTGGTACATACCGGTATCATTACTTTTAAGGAACTTATCATAAAAATGTCCGTCAATCCTGCACGCATCTTTCAAATAAACGGCGGCAGTCTTGCTGCCGGCATGCCGGCAGATATTACCATAATAGATAAAAACAAGGAATGGACGGTGGACGTTAACGTTTTTGAATCAAAGGGCAGAAACTGCCCCTTTCACGGATGGAAACTAAAAGGACAGGTTTTGACTACTATTGTTAATGGAAAGGTCGTTGTTGATAACTACAAAATAGAATGCTAATCATTATTGACGGCTATAATCTTATCTTTTCCGTGCCGGAATTGGAAAAACATGTGGAAAGGAATTTTATTGAAGCGGTGCGCGATTATGTAATATCCTTCCTCTCACAATACCGGCAGGAAAAGCACTACGATATAATCGTTGTATTTGATGGCACCTATTCAGAAACAAGCTTACCGAGAAGACTGGTTTCCGGGGGGATAAAAATAATTTATTCCAAAACGGGCGTCAAAGCGGACACCGAAATCATGAACATTGCCAGCCATGTGAAAAATCCGAAAGACGTATGTATTGTAACCTACGATAATGAAATAAAAAGACATGTTAAAAAATGCGGCTGCCGGATTTTGGACCCAAAATCACTGTACAGAGAAATCTACGATGTACTCTTTAAAGAGAATAACCAAAAACCCTCAGAACCTGAAAGTAAATGGAAAGGACCTACAGAAGGTGACGCTAAATCGTGGGAAGGCGTTTTTAAGGAAGTCACCCGTGAAGAGGTCGATTTCCACATAAAAAAAACCGGTTTGGCAAACATAAAGAAAAAACAGGTGCAAGTAACATTTGAAAACACCTGTAAAAATGAACATCAGGAAGACTCTCTCCCTGACAATAATACACAATACTGGATTCGCCTCTTTGAAGGATTAGAAAACAATGACCAAAAAAATTAAGATTCACTGGGGTATAAAATGTGCACTGGCATTTGGGTATGCATACGGCATTTATGTAGCATCATCCACAGATACCTCTTCAGTCTCCTTGCCAAACCATATCGACAAACTTATCCATTTTGTTGAATATGGGATATTATGTTTGTTCGTCTGCTGGGTTGTTTCTTCCTTTCAAATCAAATCCGCGAAGATGTTTTATCTGTTAGCCTTCGGTATAACCTCATTGTATGGTATGTTCGATGAATTCCACCAGTCATTCATCCCCCATCGTTCCGCGGATGTACTCGACTGGCTGGCGGACACTGCCGGTGCGGCTACGGCATGTTTTCTATGGCATGTTTTTATCCGTAAAAATAAGGCCAGCAACCGCTTATTGACAGACAGATAATAGCCTTTAGTACCTTATCAGTAATTTCTTTGCACACTTCCATTCGTCAGTGCGTGCTTTTTGGCAAAATATTTAATGGTGAAATACGAATATTTAATTTTTTTATCTGTGCAATTTATGTAATCTGTTGTTCCGCCTTTCGTAATTTTTTCCAGGATTTCGCGAGTTTTTTCAATGAACGCCAGGTATTTAAAGTTTGTTTCTCCTGCCATCCTCATTTTTCTATCGGGATTTTTGTATCTCAACTCATTGCATAACGATTTTGTTTATGACGACGCATACATCATCAAGGAAAACCACTTCATTACCTCACTAAAAAATTTCCCTAAATTATTCCATAAAGATTATTTTTATGTTTCCGGAGAACTCAGTTACCGCCCTATCGTCACCATAACTTATTTTATTGACCATGCATTGTGGAATCTTAAACCCTTTGGCTATCATTTAACCAATACGGTACTCCACACCATCAACGTATTCCTATTTTTCCTCTTTACTAAATGTATTTTCAAGAACCTTCGGCAGGCTTTCATCGCTACGCTGTTCTATCTATCGCATCCTCTGTTAACGGAGACGGTTAATGCAATTTGTTACCGGGAAGATATACTTGTTTCAATTTTTTTCCTTTTAGCGTTTATTTTATTCCTGAAAACAAAAAACCACAGGCAAAGCCACACAAATAGCCACTTTACCCTTTGTTATTTTCTCTCTTGTCTCGCATACCTCATCGCCCTTTTTTCAAAAGAAATGGCGATTACATTCCCAATCCTTATTGTAATCTTCGATCTTTTGTTTTTATCTCAAAACGAAAAAAAATCTGATTCCTTAGCCCCTCTTGCAAAAAAAGTTGCTCGTTTCATGCTCTTTTACAGCGGATATATTTTTGTTACAGGTGTCTATATCTTTCTGAGATTTTTTGCCCTCAGTAATAACTTAAAAACGATAGAAATCTATCCAACAAATATTGCCACCATGACAAAGGTAGTGGCATATTATCTAAAACTTATTTTTTTACCTGTCCCCCTTAACGCGGATTATTACGTACCAGGGCATTTATCTTTTACGTTATCGTTATTTGTGGCTGCCTTGCTGATTACGTGTTTCGTTGTTATTTTTGTACGTTTCTTACGAAGGAATAGATATGTCATTTTTTTTATTTTATGGTTCTTTATCACACTTTTGCCGGTGCTTGGCATTATCCCCATCGGCAACATTATGGCGGAAAGGTATTTGTATGTGCCGATAATCGGCCTTTGTTGCACAATAAGCTATTCCTTTTTGAATAGAAAATTGTCTTATCCTATTGTTGTTGTTTTTGGCGTTATTCTGCTCTGTTTTCAAATTGGAGTGATACACAGAAACCGTATCTGGCGTAACGACGCTACACTATGGTTTAACACATTTCAAAGAGAACCGAAAAGCGCCAGGGCATGCGGCAACCTGGGCAATGCATACTTTAATAACCTGCGGTATGAGGAAGCAATCAAAATGTACCGGCAGGCGCTTGCCCTGGAACACAGCTATCCATTTATCCATTTTAATCTGGGGGCGGCTTATGAGAAAATTAGCCTTGTTGACAAGGCAATAGAAGAATATAAAGCGTCCATCTCAAATCTTAACGATAATACGCTTGCATACAACAATATTGCTATGATCTATGATAAACGAGGACGCCATGATTTGGCTGTCGAAACCTATCTCCTTGCATTAAAAGATAATCCCTATGTACCTTTCGTACACAACAATCTTGGGAATACCTATGAATACACCGGCAACAAGGAAAAGGCACTCGCTGAATACAGGGAAGCGGTAAAACTCGATAACAATTATGCGGACGCCCATAATAATATGGGCGCTGTTTATCTGAAAAGCGGAAACGTTGATATGGCCATTCGTGAATTTGAAAAAGCCATTTATTCAAAACAAGGGCATGTTGATGCGCATTACAATCTGGGAATTGCGTATGCGTCAAAAGGCCTTTTTAAAGAGGCGTCGGAAGAACTAAAACTTTCCCTTCAATATAATCCAAACGACTATTCCGTATACAGGGACCTGGGCGTATTATATTATCAGCACTTTAAAGATATCGATACGTCCCTTTATTATTTAAATGAATCAATCCGCCTGGCGCCGAATCTCGCAGAAAAAGAAAAGGTCGGCAATATAATAAAATCAATTATGACAGCAACTATTGACGCCCCTTAAATCAAAACCAGGTTGTCCCGATGAATAACCTCATCATAGGATTTATAGCCCAGAATCTTGTGAATCGAAGAGGCGCGGCATCCCTTGATTTTTTCTATCTCCTCAGAAGAATAATTGGTTAATCCTCTCGCAAAAACGCCATCATTTTCACCTTTACAAATCGAAACAATATCTCCTTTCTCAAAACCGCCTTCAATCGAAACAATGCCGGATGCAAGAAGGCTCTTCCCCTTCTTCGACAGGGCAGAACAGGCGCCTTCATCAACGAATACAACGCCTTTCGATTTCTTTGAATACCCTATCCATCGCTTTCGGCTTGTCAGTTTTTCATTTTTTGGAAGAAACAACGTCCCGATATCCTCATACTGAAAAATCTTTAGCAACACATTTTCATGTCGCCCGTTGGCAATAATCACTTTTTCACCGGCATTCGTCACAATTGATGCAGCTTCCAACTTGGTACGCATCCCCCCCACCCCTCTCAACGTCTTGGAATTGTAAGCCATTTGTTTGGTTTTATGAGTAATGTGTTCCACTACAGGGATAACATGCGCCCGGCTTTCTCCTTCGGGTTGTTTGTCATACAACCCATCAACTGAAGAGAGAATAACCAGCAGGTCTGCGTCAATAAGATTAGTTACTAATGCGGACAATTCGTCATTATCGCCAAAGGCAATTTCATCGGTCGAAATAGTATCATTCTCGTTTACTACAGGAATCGCATTCATTCGGAATAATGTATGGATGGTATTGCATGTATTTAAATATCTTTTCCTGTTTTCAAAATCTTCCCTTGTAAATAAGATTTGTGCCGCATGATATCCATGCGATTTAAAAAAACTATCATACGTGCTTATTAATTTGCTTTGGCCAATGGACGCAACCGCCTGCAGCTCAGGAAGCGTACCGGGTCTCTTTTGCAACCCCAACTCGCCCATACCGCATCCGATTGCGCCGGAACTTACCACCGTTACATTAAAATTTCTTCTTTTTAACTCTATGACCTGTTCGGCTAACCCTTTTATCTGTTTATTGTCCAAATATCCCGCATTGTCAGTTATCACGCCGGTGCCTATTTTAATAACAATCTTTTTTGTGTCTTTTATGTATTCGTACCGTATGTCTGATATTTCTTTCACAATATTTCCCGTGACGATTTAGATTTTTCGAAAGTTTTTCACCGGATCTTCACTTTTTTGCCTTTTTAATTTTTTCCATAAGTATATCGAGGAACGATTTAAACTGGTCATCTTTTTTCAATTCTTCGTTTATTTTTTTTATCGCAAATATCACTGTCGTATGTTTCTTGTTGCCAAAATAATTCCCTA